>SHVL01000049.1 GCA_009694305.1 Thermoleophilia bacterium | reverse complement strand
TGCGCTGTTTCGCGCAGTTGCCGATCGAGTTCGACGATCCGGGCAATGAGGTCGTCGAAGCGTCCCGCCGCGAGTTCGCGATGGCTGTCGAGCATGAACGGATACACCTGGTCGCGCAACCCGCGCACCTCGGCACCGAGAACGAGCACGTCCTGGATCGGCCCGTCGTGAAGGTCGAAGCCGAGACGTGTGAGGCGATTGTCGGCAGCGCCCGTGAGAGCCCGCTCGCGCTCGATAGAGCGTCCGAGCAGCAGTTCCCGCTCGAGCACCGGTGAAAGAGCAGACGCTACCCCGTCGAGGTAGGCGCGGATGTCGCGCCCGGGGTGGCCGTGCGGCCGGGCCACGACGGCCGCGTCCGGGATGCCGAAGCGATGAACGGTCGCGGAGTCGAGATCGGAGCGTCCGACGAGCCTGATGCCGGCGCGGCCCGTGATCGCCGCCTTCGCGGCGTTGCGCACCTTCCGATCGGACGGTGCGGTTCCGAGTGCGATGAGGCACTCGAGATCGCCGTCGCTTGCCCGACGCCACAGCGAGACCTCTGCGGCGACATCGAGGTGCAAGAGCAGGCGTAGCTGGATTTCCGCTGCGACGACCGGTGGCAACTCGAGCAGCAGAGATCTCGAGACGGTGCGGAGGAACAGGTCGATACGCGCGGCGGCGAGCGGCATCGAGGTTGTCTCCGCCAGTGCTCCTGCCGCGATCCGTGTGTCGATGGGATCGAGTTCGCCCTCGGCGGCGAGACGCGCAAGAACGTCGGCTGCGTACTCCTGTGCCGCCATCGTCTCACTCGCGCTGTTCTCGCCGCCTACGGACGCGATCTGCGCGGCCCGCGCACGGGCCGCGGCGAGGAGCGGCAGTACGCGTTCGGGTGCACCGTCCCTGAGGAACGTGTGTAGGCGATCGAGCCGGGTTGCTCCGGCCTGATCTGCACCCTTCGCCAGTTCGAGGCGTAGGAGCAGAATCAGCTCGTCCTTGCTGGACGTTGCACCTGCAAGCGACGCCATCTAACCGCTCGGTTTCCGTGATCTCATTTCGATGTCTGCATCCCTCTCTCGTGTGCCTCCCCGGCCGAGCGCGCTTCGATGCGCATTGTCATAGTGCCACCATCGGTAGCCGCGAGTAGATGCTTGAACCCCGGAGCAGGCCGGGCGGGAAAGTCTCGTTCGGCCGGAATGCTCTGTGCGGCACGGTGTTTTTTTCGAGACCATCTCGATATGTCCTGCGCCGACGACTCTCTGCGCCCTCGAGCCGCACTTGCGCATCTTACCCCGTTTCGCCAACCGTCGTGCCGATCAGCGGTCGCGTTCCTGACGCGTCATTCGGCTTCGGTGCCGGCGACAGCGACCGCCTGCTCGACTGCGTCGATTGCGGCCGCAGTCTCGTTCCACTTGTTGTACACCCGTACGCTTGTCGGGGCATTCTCGCCCGTGGACTCGGCGACGATCACGACCCGAAGATCGGACCGTTGAGCGCGCGCAGCGTTGAGCGCGCGCAGGCCGTCACCGAGGCTCGTTCCTGCGTCGAGGAGGACAGCCGCGACATCGGCATCGGTGAGCGAACGGGAGAGCGCGGCGGGCACGGTCTGATCTCCGACCGCGATGCCACGTTCCTCGAGGAGGAAGCGAACAAGCTTGACGAATCGCTGATCGCTGCTTGCGACGAGCACCGTGGCTCGCCTGTGTACCTGGAGGGCGGGGCTCTCGCGCGTGGCGATCGTGTTCACGATGTTGCGCGATGCCCACGCAATCCGCTCGCCCGCCTCGACGCCGCGCCGCTCGCATTCACCAGCTGCGAGCTCGACGACCTCGCGGGCACCGCGGCACGTGGCCGTCTTGAACGGACGCAGGTTGTGCTCGACGCGCATCACACCCTGATCGGCATCGATGAACACGACGTCGATCGGGAAGCGCATGAAGGCCGTGTGGATCGACCAGGCAGGACGGAGCGTCATGCCCTCGCCGGCAGGAAGTGTCCGGCGGCCGAGCAGACCGTATACACGCCGCAGGGTGCTGTCGGCGACGGTGACGGCGTCACAGATGATGCGGCCGTCCTCGCGGCGCAGCGTCAGTGTGGCTTGACGTCGGCCCATGCGTCAGCTGCTGAGAGACTTCGAGATCTGGAGTATTGCGGGCAGCAGCAGAACGACGAACATCGCCGGGAAGATAAGGAAGATGAGCGGGAACAGCATCTTGATCGGCGCTTTCTGTGCGAGTTCCTCGGCCTCAGCTTTACGCTTCTTGCGCATCTCGTCGGCGAGGTTCCGAAGGATCTGGGCGATCGAGACGCCAAGCGTCTCTCCCTGGGTGACACCGCGCACAAACGACTTGACGCCGGATGTGTCTGCACGGTAGGCGAGGTTGTCGAGCGCTTCGGTCATCGAGAGGCCCATGCTCTGCTCCTGCAGCGTCAGGCGCAGCTCCTGGGCTAGGGGGCCGTCGAGTTCTTCTGCCGCCAGGCGGAGCGAGCCGTTGAAGCCGATCCCGGCCTCGACAGTGACGACGAGCAGGTCGATCAACTCGGGCAACTCACGGTCGATCAGGTGATGCCGCTCCTTCGTCTTCCGGTTGAGCATGATCGACGGCAGGTACCAGCCAAACAGCGCAGCCACGATGATCCCGAGCACGTAGATCGTCGCGCTCGTGCCCGAGACGGCCGCGAGCAGCAGGAAGCAAAACGTCGCGACAACGGAGCCGATGAGCCTGTATCCCAGGAGCGCCGTGGGGGTCGTCGAGTACCAGCCGGCGCTGACGAGGCGCTGTCGCACGTCCGCCTCGTGTCGGATGCCGAACCGGCGACGTATCCACGCTCCGACCGCGGTTGGCATGTTGGAGGCCGATGACCGTCCGCCTTCGTCGCCGCGGTCGTCCCGGGAGACAAAACCGCGGAAGCCGTAGGCGCCGATCTGGGTCACCACGTCCTGGCCGCCGCCACGTGGAGCCGCGACCGCCTTGATGATGAGCACGACAGACGCACCGAGGAGGATGAGGCCGACGATGAGGATAAACGTGGTCACAGTCTCAGACCTCGATCTCCACGATCCGCTTGATAATGAGCGACCCGATCACAACCATGATCCCCGCGATGATCAGCGCCAGGATGCCAATAGGGTCGGCCCAGAGGGGGGTGAGATAGCCCGGATTGAGGCTGTAAATGGCGAGAAAGAGGCCTACCGGAAGCAGCGTTACGATCCATCGAGCTATTCGACCCTGGGCTGTCAACCCGGCGATCAGCCGCCGCAACTCGAGTCGTGACCGGACGTTGGCGGACACCTGGTCGAGCACGTCTGCGGCGTTCGTCCCGGCCTCCCGCTGCAGTCTTGCAACGAGCGCGATCTGGACGACATCCCTGCTCTTCATACGGTGGCCTACAACGTGCAACGCCTCGTCCACCGGCACGCCGAGTTGCTCGTCGGAGATAACGCGATTGAACTCGGTTCTCGACGGCTCGGCGGCATCGGTGACGCACACGGCGAGAGCACCGGTGAAGCTGTGGCCCGAGCGGAGCCCCGAGGAGAGCACGTCGAGGTTGTCCGGAAGTTGATCCGAGAAGGTACGCCTCGTTCGCGCAAGCTTTCTGGCGATCAGTGAACGTGCGACGAATGGGGCCGCGAACGCTGCGAGGAGCCCGACCGGTGAGCCGATCAGGACCGAGACGACGATGCCCAAAGCGAGGCCGGCGACCACCGTGACCAGTGCGACCGTCCGCAGAGGCGTGCCGATCTGCGCTATTTCGAGATCGGTCTTCAGACGCTCCCAGCGGCCCTCCGACCCGCGGCTGCCCTCGGACCCCATGAGAATCGCTACGCCGGCCTGGCGCTCCTTTGCCTTCACGTCCTCCGGCAGGGTGACGAACTGGCCGATGCGGCGCGTGAGTTCCAGGTCGGGCCGATTGAGGATCCGGAACACGGCATACCCGAGCAGGGAGCCGATGACCAGGATGACGATGATGAACATGATCGACGACTGGACGGCCTTGTCCCACCAGGAGACATCTCTGGTCGGGGCCGTCGTCGGTAGAGGGGGCGTTGTGTAGACCGCCCGTGTGGCGCCGGGGACGCCCTGGATCCGAAGGGCGACGCGGGTCTTCTCATCGGGCCCCGCGAGTGATCGGTAGCGGAGCAGGTACTCGTTCGAAAGCGTGTAGCCGAGCTGCGAGTACACCGTCTTCAACGCAGCTGCGCTGGACGCCTCGATGTAGCTCCCGGACGTCTCCGCTGCGATCGCCTTGAGGGCCTCCGCTGCGAATTGAGGTGAGCGCAGCCCGACCGCGAAGACCCGTGCCCTGGCGGCTTTGAGGCCGGCGATCGCGGTCGCCTGGTCGATCGTGCTTCCGACATCCTGACCATCGGAGAGCAGCACGATCGACCCCGCCGACACCCCGGCGTCGGCAAGTAACGTGGCGGCAGTCGCGAGGGCATCGTGGATATGAGTGCCGGTGGCGAGGGGCGGCTTCCGGGCGAGCGCCGTGGAAATAGCCGCGGCATCTTCCGTCAGCGGCAGCACGACGCTCGTCTCGCTGTTGAAGGCGATCAGCGCCAGTTGCTGGCCCGGGTTCCGACGCTGTGCGAACGCTCGAGCAGCCGCAATCGCGCCGGTGATCGGGGCGCCCTTCATGCTGTTGGAGGCGTCGATCACGAGCACGACACCGAACTCCTCCGAGCCCGGCTTCGCAATGCTGACGTCCTGAACCGGCTTGCGATTCTCGGTGACGCTGATCTGCGCCGCTGTGATCGGCTGCTTCTCGGGGAACGACACGACGAACGCCATGTCCGGGAAGTGCGATTCGGTGGCCTCGGTGAGCTGGATTCCGGCTGCGCTCTCCGCCCTCGTCGCTCCGGCGGTCGAGAGGGCGGTGGCGGCGAGGACGGCGGCAGCGAACACCGACACCCGTTGGCGCCGTGGGGTCAACGGTGTCCTCTCGCGACGTCGGAGAGTGCGCCTGGCAGAGTACCGAAGATGTGGGCCGGCAACTCGATCCCGTACTTCTCGAACTTGTGGAGGAACATGGGACGGAGGCCGGTCGCCCGGACGCCGCCGGTGATGGTGCGATCCTCCGCGATCGACTCCAGCTTGAACTCGAAGAGGTCCTGCAGGGTGATCACGTCGGACTCCATCCGCTGCACCTCGGTGATCTGAGAGATGCGGCGGGAGCCGTCCTCGAATCGGTCGAGTTGCACGACGAGATCGAGCGCCGAGGAGACCTGCTGGCGGATTGCTCGCACGGGAAGGTCGTAGCCCGCCATCAAGACCATGGTCTCGATGCGGTGCAGAGCGTCACGGGGTGAGTTGGCGTGCACCGTGGACATCGACCCGTCATGGCCGGTGTTCATCGCCTGGAGCATGTCGAGCGCCTCGGCGCCGCGTACCTCGCCGACGATGATCCGGTCGGGTCGCATCCGCAGCGCGTTGCGTACGAGTTCGCGAATCGGGATCTCGCCCTCACCCTCGATGTTCTTCGGCCGCGACTCGAGGCGGAGCACGTGTTCTTGATGCAGTTGCAACTCGGCGGCATCCTCGATCGTGACGATCCTCTCCGACTCGGGAATCGCGGACGAGAGGGCGTTCAGCAGCGTCGTCTTACCGCTACCTGTTCCTCCGGAGATGAGGATGTTCAGCTCGGCGCGGACGCAGAGCCTGAGGAATTCGACCGACTCCTGAGACAGCGTCGCCAGGCCCACCATGTCGTCGAGTGTCAGGCGCTTCTTCGGGAACTTGCGGATCGTGACGAGCGGGCCCGAGAGCGAAAGGGGCGGGATGATCACGTTCACGCGGCTGCCGTCCGGGAGTCGCGCGTCAACCATGGGCGACGACTCGTCCACCCGTCGTCCGACCTGCGCGACCATCTTGTTGATAATCCGCCGCAGGTGCGAATCGTCGTTGAAGCGCACGGTCGTCTCGTAGAGACGGCCCTGGCGCTCGATCCAGATGTCCCCGGGGCCGTTGACCATGATCTCCGTGATCGAGTCGTCGGCGAGTAGTCGCTCCAGAGGCCCGTAGCCAAGGATGTCGTCCGCGATCTCCTTGCTGAGTCGCTCCCGGTCGTCGCGCGATAGCGTCGTCTCGCCCGCAAGGTGTCGCCGGATGTCAATGACGACCCGCTCACGGAGTACCGTCGGATCCATCGCGACGTTGAAGAGTTGCGGCCCGAGGTCGCCGATCACCGCGAGGTGCACCTGGGTTTTCAGGTCAGCGAAAGGCTCGCGGACTCCCTGCGGAGCGGTCTTGCGGCTTGTCGTGAGGCGTTCGTGGAGTTCCATCAGTTCTTCCTCCCAAATATGCGTCGGCGCCCGTGGGCGGCTTCCACTCCATCCTGGCCCGGCGCCGAGATAGCGCCACCGGTCACCAGGCTTGCAAGTTGACGGAAGGCAATAGCAGCCTCCGACGTCGGTTTTGCGAGTACGATTGGCACGGCTTCGTTGACGCTGCGCGATATCTCTCGGTCGCTCGGGATGAAGATGTCGGGGGAACGGCCGAGAACCTTTGCGACGTCGCTCTGGGTAATCCCGACCTGGCTCTGCGACCGGTTGAGCACCATTCTGATCATCTGGGGGTCGCACCCCATCAGCTCGAGCGTCTCGAGGCCGAGCTTCGTGTTCTTTAGCGACGCGGCATCGAGCATGCCGACGATGACGAGATCGGTCGCGGCGTCGATCGTGGCGATCACCTCGGCGGTGAACCCGGGCGGTGTATCGATGATGATGGCATCGAATGTCGAGCGCAGGCACGCGTAGACGTCGCGGATCAACTCGACCGAGATTGAGCTCGCCTGATCGGGCCTGGTCGGGGCGAGCAGCACGTACACCCCCGAGGAGTGCGGCATCAGGTACGCATCGAGCTTCTGGGAGTCGAGGGTTCCATCGGCGAGAGCGAGGTCGTAGAACGTCCGTTCCGGGCTGAGCGCGAGGGACAGGGCGACGTCCCCGAACTGCAGGTCGAGGTCTACGATTGCAACCCTCTGGCCTGCTGCAGCGAGTGCAACAGCGAGATTGGCGCTGACGAGAGTTTTGCCCGAGCCACCCTTCGGGCCGAGCACGCAGATGAGGCGACCCTGGTTCTCCGCGCTCGGGCTGGTCTTCTGGCTCTTCCGGGCCACAAGCTTGTGGATCGAGAAGCGCACCGCGTCCGGGGTCTGCGGGAGCATCAGGATGTCGTCCGCGCCAGCCTCGAAGGTGCGGCGGACGAAGCCGCTCGGTGCTCCCTGGGCAAGCACGAGCACCGGCCGGTCAGGCTCCTGCTTGATTGCCCCGCCGATCAGTGCCAGTGCCCGCTCGGAGTACCCCTGGCAGGCGACGACGAGGACGTCACACGAGCTGTCCTCCAGAGTGCGCCAGGCCTCCTCCATTCCGTCCACGACCCCGACGACGCTGATCCCGGTGTCGCTCGTGACGAGATTTGTCAAGTCGTGGACGTCAACACCGTGGTCAACCACGACGAGCGTGCGCACGGTGCTCGCCATTTTCCTAGCCCACCTTACTGCTTGCGATCACCGTCGAGAGGTCTGCGAGCTTCCTCGCCGCCCGTGCCGCGCCCGCTGCCGGCCGGATCACGAAGTACAGCGTTGTCTGTGTGGACGCGAAGAGGACGTTCGGCGCATCTCTCGTATCCACTCGGAGAACGACATTGCCGCCTGCAGCGCCGGGGGACTGGAGGACGAGCACGTTTGCCCGGAAGAGCTGGATCACGAGGATCCCGTCGCGGGTGAGCTGGGTGTAGATGTCCACGTGATCTCCGGTTGCGACGTTCGCGAGACTTCCGCGCACCGGGTCGATCGTGAGCGTGACGCCGCGCTCCCTGCCGGCGATCTGCGCGTTGAGGGCACCCGAGGCCTCGGCGGTGAAGTTGTTGAGGGTGAGTTGCCCGCCAGGGTAGATGTCGGTGATTGCGCGGCGGCCGCTGAGCGCGGCGGGGTCGCTGATCGCGCCTGGCTGCACCTTGTCCGTCGGGACAGAGGTGCTCTGGTAGAGTCCCTTTGTGGCGACCGCGGTTCCCGGCGTCCCCCTGGGAATCAGATTCTTTGCAATGAGCACGGGCACGGCGGCGGCTGTCGAGTCCACGCTCGACTGGTAGCGCGTGACGTAGACGATCAGGAGGATAGCCGCAATCACGGCGACCGCCACTCCGATGGCGATGGCGCCTCCGCGTGATGCGGTTACCTTCTCCACCAGTTTATTGGCCATCGTGTGCAGCTCCTCTCACTATTGTTGCCGGGCCACTCTCAGCCTAGGTATTCCACAGTATGCTGATATCCTCCTTCACTCGTACGACTCGCGCGTGCCGAAGGGGGACGACCTCGCTCGCCTGGGGGCACTGCTCTCCCGCGGAGACGATTCCTTCTCGCGTCTTGCCTGCTCCGACCACCTTCATCCAGCGGTAGAGGTCGATTCTCCTGTGGAGACAGCGAGGGCCTCATCGAAGATGAGGCCCTCGCTCAGTCGTCTCGTTGCGCGTGATTCACGGTTGACCAAGGGTGTCGGGCCGTGATCAGTTGAGCGAGCTGCCTGCCCTCGAGAACAGGGCCTGGATCCTGCCGCTGAGGAAGCCGAGTGCTGCGATAGCGGCGATTCCGACGAGCGCGATGATGAGTGCGTACTCGACGAGCGTCTGGCCGGACTCCTCGTCCCGCGCTGAGAACCAAGCGTTCTGCGTTCTGACGACGATCATGGTGAAAAGGTTCATTCGATACTCCTTTTTGACGTATGGGACTTCGGTCATTGTTCGCTCTCAACTATCCTGTTTCAACGGCCTGTGGTTCCGTCCAGGGCGTATCGGTCAGATCGAGCTGCCTGCTCTCGAGAACAGGGCCTGGATCCTGCCGCTGAGGAAGCCGAGTGCGGCGATGCAGGCGATTCCGACGAGCGCGATGATGAGTGCGTACTCGACGAGCGTCTGGCCGGACTCCTCGTCCCGTGCTGTGAACCAAGCGTTCTGCGTTCTGACGACGATCATGGTGAACAGGTTCATTCGATACTCCTTCCTGACGTACGGGACTTCAACAAGTCTTCACTCTCAGCTGTACTTTTTCAACTAGCCATCAGTCTAGTTCCATCGGTCGAGAGCACTGTCCTGCACCATCTAGCGTCGCCCCGGTCTTCATGGGGCCTCACGTGACAGGACAATGACCACCCTGTCGGCAAAGAGGACGTGTGTTCCGGGCTCGCGACGAAGTGCCTGCACTTGCTCTGGATTCTCGCGGCGGTCGAGAACGAGTACGGGATAGCCGCGCAACGCTGCTCGCCACCCTGGCTTGTGCGCGTTGAAGCGAACGATAGAGCGGAGCTCGGGCTCGGTCAGGAGCTCGAAGCGAACGTCCCACGCAACGCGACCCCGAAGCCGGGTCTCCTTCCACAGCAACCAGTCGGCATAGGTGCCGCCCGACCACACCGTGGCTCCGCCGTCGGAGGCCAGCGCCGCGGTAACGCTAGCCCGCGCGGCGCGCGCCGGCCAGCCGTGCTCGAACCAGGCGTCGCTTCTCGTCAGTGTGAAGAGCGCCGTTGCTGCCAGGATCGCTGCCAGCGTGCTCATGAGGCCGGCTGCAAGCCGACGGTGGACGGGCCGAGAGCGACGTGGGCGGATGGCGCCGTCGAGGGCGAGCGGTATCAGCATCGCCATTGCGAGCGAGAACCAGACGACGGCGCGAACGCTTCGAGATGCGCCCGCGAGCGTCAGTGCCAGTACGCCGATGTCGTACGGCGACAACCGCCGGTGCTGCCAGGCTACGAGCACCACGGTGGCAGCAGCGACCGCGAAGAAGACGAGGAAGTAGCCGTGCGGCCCGGGTGCCTGCCACTCGGTGACGAACTTCGAGACGGGGCTGTCTACGAGGAGCAGCCGGTAATAGCCGATGACACCGGTGCCGTAGGGCGACACGAGCAGGCAGGCCCAGGGCACCGACAGGAACAGCAGTGGGCGCCACCACGGAGTTCGTATCGTTTCCCGCCGGAAAGCACGCGCAAAGATGCCGAGTGCACCGGCAAATGCCACCAGGGCCACTCCCAGGATCACCGAGCCGTGCACGTTGGCCCACAATGCGAGAGTGGGGAAGACGAGGTAGGTGCGCCGCGAGACGAGCCTGCTATCGGTCGCCACGAGAGCGAGAGTGAGGGCGAACAACGGGAGAGCGATTGTCTGGGCTCGCAGTTGCCACGACCAGGGGGCGACGAGCAAGCAGACGACAGCCGCGAAGAGCGTCATCCGGGACGATGCGCCACGGACACGCGACGCGACCATGGTGATGGCGAGCGCGGAGCTGACCATGAGCGAGTGGAACACGACGGCGAGCCCGAGCCCACCTATGCGGTCGAGCCCGTAGAACACGAGCTGTGCCAGCCATTGCTGATCGGTCCACGCCCTTCCGAGCGGGATCGTGGTCAGGGCCTCGTGGTGAGGCAGGCCGTGCTGGGCAATCTCCCGTCCCGACACGAACGTGAGCCAGCTGTCAACGCCGAGGAGGGTGCGGCCGACCACGAGCAGGAAGATCGCGAGAACGAAGACCACGACAACGAGCAGGTTGTCCTTCACCGCTGCTTCTATCACCCTATGCTTCAGCTCCGATCGGGCGCTTCTGCCAGCCGTGCTGTCTGATCCAGTGTTCGGCATGTACGGGTCTCGTCTCTGCATTACTCGGCCAGGGGAGTCGGGCCTTTCCGCAGCGGCCCGCTCGCGTAGTGTGCCCTCCACCGCGTCGTTCATGCTGCATCATCCATGCCCGCGGACACCGGCCTGCTCCCATCGTGAGACTCCACCGCCGGGGCGGTCACCGGCGCTCGCCATCGCGTGCCGGCGAGTTGACCCTGACGGTACCCCGCGCCGATCACCGCGACGTCGTTCTCCGCTGCCGTGGACAGGGAGGCCTGCTCGCGAGCTCCCTCTGCGCCCCCTGACGCATAGGCTTCTCATTTGGATGACGAGTCGGCACCTCATGTCTCATCGAGTAGATGGATGCGCTGTCCGAATGGCGGAGCGTCGCAGCGTCTCGCGACGGAGGGGCGTGTCATGAGAATGGCTGCGCAGCGGGTGATACCCGTGTTCTTTCTCGGCATCTTGCCGGTGCTGATCACTGTCGTCGCGTTTTGGCTTGCCCACTCACACAGCATCGTGTCGATCGATTTCCACAACGAGCTCTACCTCGAGGCCAAGGACGTTCTCCGCGGCCGCAACCCGTACCCGCCGCCCAACACCGACCTCTCGAGCGGTGCCAACGCAATCTGGCCGGTCGCCGCCGTAATCGCCGTGACGCCGTTCGCTTTGCTGCCCGCGTCTGCCGCCGACTGGACGATGGCGGCATTCGAGCTCGGATGTCTCGTCGGGGTGTTCCTTGTCCTCGGTGTGCGCGACTGGCGGATCTACGGCGCCGCACTCCTCTGGCCCCCCGTGATCAACGCGACGCAGACCGGCAACGCAACGCTGCCGCTTGCACTTCTCTGCGCTCTCGCCTGGCGGTACCGGTCGTCCCGCCTGACACCCGGCGTCGCAATCGGCGTAGGGGTTGCGATCAAGTTCTTCGTCTGGCCGCTCGTCCTGTGGCTCGCGTGTACCCGGCGTTACGCGTCGGCCGCGCTCGCCGCTGCTATCGGAGCGGCCTCGATGCTCCTGATCCTGCCGTTCGACTCGATCCGGAACTACGTCCAGCTTCTGCAAAACCTCTCACGAACCTTCGACGACGACAGCTACACGCTCTACGGACTGCTCGTCGAGTTAGGCTCCCCCTCGCCCGCCGCGCGAGTCGCCTGGCTCGCGGTCGGCGTCGCCGTGCTCGCGACCGCGTGGAGACGCCGTAGCTTCGCACTCATGATCGGAGCCGCACTGCTGCTCTCGCCGATCGTGTGGCTCCACTTCTTCGCGCTCATGCTCGTTCCCCTCGCAGTTGTCCGGCCGACCTTCGGGGCCGCATGGTTGATTCCTGTGCCCATCTGGCTCGCTCAAGGCACTCTCAACGGACGGCCGTGGCAGAACGCTCTCGTGCTCTGCACGTTTGCCGCCCTCCTCTTCGTCTGCGTCCGGGGCGAGAGCGTCCAGGCTCGCCAGGAAACGACTGCATGCGGCGCCGGGGTGGGCGTCCCGGACGCCGCGACCTAGGAGATCGGCACGTTCGAGTCCGGTTCCGGTTCACATCCTCACCAACGCGGCCGACGCGGTTCCGATGGCAAGCGTGCGAAGGGCTACGAATCCGCAGTAGCCCGTCGAGCGGTCGGCCCAAAGCGTGGTGCAGCGACACCCGAGGCGCTCCGCTCGTGGCGCTCCGAATACCAGACGACGACCGTAAACACCGCCAGGACTCTGAGCGTCTGCGTGGACACGCCGACCCCGGCACCTGAGGACGGCATGCCGAACGTGAGGATCGGGACAAGCCAGACCCATGAGAACGTCGGGCGGACGACCGCGAGAGGAATCGCTGTCACTGCGAAGTAGTCGAGCCACACGATCGGCGACAGCAGTAAGGCGGCCGCGATGAAGAGTGCGAAGCTCCGCCGCCGCCAGGCCACGGCGAGAATAACGAAGCCGATCGAGAGCGCCACGACGCGTGCCACTGTGCTCGGAGCACCCGTCTGCACGAGCAGGCCATACGGGGAGAATCCGTCCTGGTCGAACGCTGCCCCGAGTCGGCGCAGAAGCCGGGCGTATTCGAGGATGCCGATGAAGGGTAGGAGGAGCAACAGCGACGCCGCCGCGGTCGCTGCGGCGATGCCGGCCTCCCGCCATCTCCGCAGCGACGCAAGCCACAGGGCAAGCGGCCAGAGGAAGAGCTTGAGACCGATGGCAAAGCCGAGCGTCAGCCCCGCGATCGCCGTTCTCGTCCGTGTCCTCCAGACGATCGCGGCGAGCAGGCAGAGAATCAACGAGAGATGGGCCGTGCGTGTTTCCCCGATCACCGGTCCCCACATGGACGCTGCACCGTAGACACGCCAGTCGCGGACGCCCACCGTCCACAGCGCCGCTCCGAAGCATACGATGCCGAGGAGGACGATGACGACGTTGGCCGCCGAAGGCGAGAGTGCCGTCAGCGGTATCGCGACGTAGCCGACGAGCGGTGGCCAGATGTGGTTCGACCCGTGTGTGAGGTCGGCGATTGTTGCGGGGAACGGGTTTTGCCCCTTCAGTAGCTCCTGTGCCTCCGGGTAGATCTCGTTGTGGAAGTCGATGGCGAACGATCCGTCGGACCACGCGATCTGGAAGATGTTCACGTATGCGATCACCGGCACGACGATCAGGCAGAGAGGAGGCAGGATCTTCGAGGCTGCGGCGCGCATACGCAGATTCCAGCTTATCTCGCGACGACGTGACTCCTGCCGCTCGCCGGAGCCTCACGTCGGACGCAGACGAGAAGAATCGTGAGGAGCACGACCAACCCCAGCGCGGTTTGCCACGGATCGCCGTTGGCGCTACCAGGTACGAGCCACAACGGCAGCGCGAGCAGCCAGGCAGAGCTGAACCGGGGGCGCGCGATCGCGAGCGGGACGATGAGCAAGGCGAAAAAGTGAAGCCACACGATTGGAGAGAGGACGAGGGCTGCGCCGATGGCAAGGGCGAACGAGCGTCGTCGCCAGCACAGCGCGAGCAACGCACCACCCAGGGCGAGCGTGACTGCGCGGGCAAACGGCGATGGAGCGCCAGCGTCGAGCAGGAGTGCGAAGATCGTGTAGCTCTTGTCGTCGAAGGTATTGCTGAGGTTGCGGAGCAGGGCAAAATATGCGCCGATGGGCGTGAACGGGAGTAGGAGGAGCAGGGACGCGGCGGCCATAGCGACACTCAAGAGTGACGACCGCCATTGCTTGACCGCCGCGAGCCAGAGAACGAGCGGCCAGAGAAAGAACTTGACGGCAAGAGCTGCTCCGATCGCAAGGCCGGGTATCCAGCGCCGGTCGCGGTACCTCCACGCCAGGGCGCAGAGGAGGCACAATGGCAAGGTTGCGTTCGCGGTCTGGTAGGCGCTGACCACCGGAGGCCAGAGCAGCGTGATGCCGTAGACGCGCCAGTCGCGGACTCCGATGACCCAGAGGGCTCCTGCGAGACTCGCTAGCACCAGGATCGTCATCGTCCAGTCGGCCACGGCGGGCGGCAGAAGTACGAGCGGCGCGACCGGGATCACGGCCGCGATCGGCCAGATGTTGTTCGACCCGTCCGAGAGGTCGGCGTCCACCGGGGGATACGGGTTGTGGCCGTGCAGCACGAGCTCGGTCTCGGGGTAGAGCTCGTGGTGGAAGTCGAGGGCTATGGAGTCCGCGTGCGAATACATCGTCAATGCCATCACGACCGAGATCAGGGGGATTACGCCGAGCAGGAACACCGGTACAGAGCGGTAGAGGGCGATGAGCAGGCCCGACCGGCTGAACCCACGGGTGGCGCTGACGTCAGGCCGGGGGTTCATGGAGTTTCTCTCTGCGCTCGCGCACCCATTCTCTTCTCCTGTTGTTGGCGCGTCGAGAGTTGGCCCGTGAGGTGGTGTGGCAGCCAGCGCCGGGGGATCGCTGCGGCTGATATGGCTAGATTGCATCGGCAACGCCCCTTCTCCTCCGTGAGAGCGGCAGACGTTGGAGGACTCTGACAGGAACTGCCTGTGGAGGTTGTGGAATGAGCGCCCAAGGGACTAGCTCGGAAGCAGAGCGCGGGGGCATCGGTGCGATCCGGTCGCGGCTCAAAGTGTGGGAGGTTCGACCATGGACGTTGCTCCTCGTCGTTGCCTGGGTCGCGAGCACCGCGTTCGTCGCCTGGCACCTTAACCAGGGCTGGGTGCCGCACGACGACGGTGCGTTTGCGCAGAGTGCGCAGCGCGTCCTCGACGGCCAGCTTCCCCATCGCGACTTCACCGAGCTCTACACAGGCGGCCTGACGTTTCTCAACGCCGCTGTCTTCGCGTTGTTCGGCCAGAACCTGATCTGGCTTCGCATCCCGATGTTCCTTCTGTTCGCGGCGTACGTGCCGTGCGTTTACGCGTTGGCCAGGCGTTTCGCACCACCCCTCGTCTCGTTGCTCGCAGCCCTCTTCGCCGTGGCGTGGGGACCCGCGACCTATCCAGCCGCGGTGCCCTCCTGGTACCTGCTGTTCTTCTCCGTTTTCGGTGCTCTGGCCCTCCTCAGGTACCTCGAGACGCATCATGCTCGCTGGCTCGTCGTCGCGGGCGTATTCGGTGGACTGTCGATCAGCTTCAAGATCGTCGGTGTCTGGTACGTGATCGCCGCACTTCTCTTCCTGGTTTTCATCGAGCAGGACGCGCATCACAAGGGGGTGGGCGGGCGAGTGCGACTCGGCGCATACGGCTTGTTCGTCATCGCATTCGCTTGTCTCAGCCTGGCACCTGTCTTCTCGGTACTGCACTCGCACCTCGGCGGAGCCGAGATCGTGAACTTCCTGGTGCCAATCGTCGCCGTCTGCGGGTTCGTGATCATGAACGAGGCACGTGTCGAGGAGACGTCGTCCCGTGCCCGTCTTTCGGAACTGCTCCGCCTCGTTGTGCCGTTTCTGATCGGAGTGGCCGTGCCGATTGTCGCGATCTTGATTCCGTACATTTTCACACGGTCGGTGGGGGAGATCCTCTTCGGGGTACTCGCTTCGCCCCGGTCGCGACTCGAGGACACGTATACCGGAATCCTGGATCCGGTTGCGCTCCTGATCGCCGCGCCCGTGGCGGTGGCCCTGGTCGGAAGGTGCTTCGTGAAGCCGACCGTGCGCCGCGTGATCGACGTCACCGGCGTCGTCGTCCTCGTGATGGTGTTTGCGACGGCGAACAGCCTGTTCAGCTATACGCTCCTGTGGACGTCGGCGCGGGGACTTGCGCCGCTCGTCGTCGTCGCCGGGACGGCTGCTCTGGCGTTCGGCTCGGATCGGTTCGCACCCCCCAGAGCTCGCAACGGAGTGTTTCTCCTCCTTGCTCTCGCTTCATTTGGGAGCCTCGTGCAGTTCCCGTTCGGTGCGCCAATCTACTTCTGTTACGTGGCTCCACTGTTCGCGCTGGCCGCAATCGCAGCCAGCCGCTACGCACGTGCCGCCGGCGGGTTGCTGCCTATCGCGTTGCTCGTCACCTACACGCTGTTCGGGTTCATCTGGCTCGATCGGGGGGCGATCTACTGGTTCGGGGTCGCCCCGTACACGAACCCGCAGACGGTGATCCTGGACCATCGTCGGGCGTCGATTCGGGTGACGCCCGAGGACAGAGCGATGTACCGAGACGTCGCGGCACTGCTTCGCCGCCACACTCCCGGACAATTCACCTACGCGGGGCCGGACGCCCCGGAG
>SHVL01000006.1 GCA_009694305.1 Thermoleophilia bacterium | reverse complement strand
TTCGCGGCGTCCCGTGGGCGCGCATCGGGGAACACGTCGGACAGACCGACATCGCGACGACCGCGAACACCTACACCCACGTTCTCGCGGACGAAACGGAACTCGACTACGCGGCGCTCCTCGGCCGCGAACGGTGACGGGCGGGAAGCTCCAGTGGCCGACGACAGGAAAGAGATGCTCGACTTGCTGATCGCGCAAGATCGCGTGCGGCCACCCCTGGAGCCGCCAGCGGCCTGCACTCACTGCCTGACGCCGCTGCCCCCTGACAAGCGCGCGTATCGTGAGTGCCACCCGTGCTACCCTCAACATCCCCGTATTCTTGAGGGGTTCGCTGCCGCCACCTACGCTGTCAAAGGCACCCCCGCGTGGGACTTGCTTCTCGACGCGAAGTTCAAAAGAGTTCCGCCAGAGGTCCTGGATGGAGCAGTCAGGTCAATCGCGGCGTCAACATCGCTTGCTGCAGAAGTGAGCTTCCCGCGGTTCTTCACTAGCGACGAACAGTTCGTTGCCATCTTGATCCCATCGCGCTCGGGACTGATGAGTCGCTGCGCTGAAGCGTGGGGCGCTCAGAAGGATTGGCCCAGACCGACCGTGATCGAGGGACTCACGGCGGATTCCAGCAGGCCGCATCAAACCGGCCTCTCCCTCCCGGAGCGCCGTGAGGCCGCACAGGGGAAGTATGAGTGCAATGTCGATCTCGGACTGAGGCACGTTCTTCTCATCGACGACGTGTACACAACTGGTCACACCATCTTCGACGCAGCTCGTGCTGTCCTTGCCGCGGGCGCCGAGTCCGTCAGCGCCGTGGTCTACGCTCGTTATTTTACTCAGTCAAATATCGCAATGGAGATCTACAGCAAGGCGGTCAAGTGACGGCAGCGCAGCATCGCGAGCTCTCCGTGATCCTCGCCGCGTGCGAGGTAGTTCAGGCGGGCCGCGTCCCGTGGTGGCAGATCGCCCGTGTAGTAGATCGCCTGGGGTCGGCTCATGCACTCCTCGACGGCCCGTGGGATCCCTCCGATCGCTGGGAGAACGACGTCGCCGTTGCACTCAACCATGGACTCACTTTGGACGCCGTGATGAACTGGCAAGAGAAGGTAGCGTTGTGGCGGCGGGATGACCCCACGCTGCGCTTCGTGACCATCCTGGATCGCGAGTATCCAGTTGCGCTGCGGTCGGTCTTCAACCCCCCGCCCTTCCTCGTGATGCGTGGTCACCTCCTTGAAGTGGATGCGAAGGGAGTGGCCGTCATCGGCAGCCGGCATCCGAGCAACGAGGGTGCCGCACGGGCGCACAAACTAGGACGGGACCTCGCGGAGGCGGGTGTAACCGTCTACTCGGGCCTCGCGAAGGGGATTGATACAGCCGCGCACAGCGGCGCGCTCGACGCTGGTGGCCGAACCATCGCCGTGGTCGGGCACGGCCTGCTCAGGCCCTACTACCCGAAGGAAAACCGAAGTTTGGCGGAAAGGATCGTGGCGGAAGGTGCTGTCGTCTCGCAGTTCCGACCGGACACGCCACCGACTCCGGCCACATTCCCAATGCGGAACGTCGTCATGAGTGGACTAGCCCAGGGGTCGGTCGTCGTTGAAGCAACCCGCACGAGTGGTGCGCGGATGCAGGCGCGGATCGCGGCGGAGCAGGGGAGGCGAGTCTGGTTCGTCCGCAGCCTCGTCGATAAGTTTAAGTGGGCGCGCGAGTTCGAGGCCAAGTACCAAGGGCACGTCCGTGTCATCGACGATGCCTCGGAGGTTATCGAGGGGTTGAGCAATCCCGAAGACGCGAGAGCAGCAGCCGACCGCGGAATACCCCCCGTCTCGCCGGCCGAAGCTGCGCGCCGCGGCGGTCGCAAGTCGGACACCCCCCTAGTGCTGTTCCGTTGAGTCTCGTTCTGATGGTCACGTTTTGCGGGTCGCCGCGCAGCACGTTTCGTGGTGCCCACGATGGCAACAAGGCGCCCCGTTCGATTTCCCAATGCAACACCGGTGCAACACGGGACCGCAGAAACCGCAGATATCGCAGACACGAACCCGCATAAACACTGGGTTTCCTCATGTCCGCTACCCCCAATATGGGCCGTGCTGGGCTCGAACCAGCGACCTTGGGATTAAAAGTCCCCTGCTCTACCAGCTGAGCTAACGGCCCGACGGGGCCAGTGTAGGCGCCGCAAACGCCCGGTCTCCCGCTCCCGGCGCATCACGGACTACTCGATCGGCGCACAGTGGAGGCAAGGAGGTAAACGTGCCGAACGGTCGGCGTCTCCGGGCTCTCGCCCCGGCGATTGTTTTGGGCCTATTGGGGTTCGGATTGTCGGGCGCCGGTGCTTCGGTGCTCGAGCGGAGCTACGAGGACGAGCTGCGGCGGTCGAGGCCGAGTTCAGGGAACTGGCGACCACCTCTGCGGGGATCGCGGTGTTCACGCTGGCGAACCCCGACCCGTCCCCCGCTGAGTTCACTGAGGCTTTCCGGTTGCGCCCGACCGCGACGACGCTCGCGCTCAACTGGGTCCCCTACGTGGCCCACGCTGACCGGGCCGCGCTCGAAGCGCGGCGGCGCGCTGAGGGCATCGCGTCGGCAGGGATCACCGAACGCCTTTCCCTCGCGATGACCGGGCTCCGCTCCGCTCGACCGCGCCCCTTCTACTTCCCGGTCGCGAACACGGAGCCGTTCCACGCCGGAACGATCGGGATCGATGGGAACGGTCTGCCCTCGACCGCCGCTGTCATCAAGGAAGTCGTGCGCACGCGACGCCCCGTGGTGCTCGGCGTGCTGTTGTCCCAGCGTGGCCCAGACGTGTTCACCGTGTGGTACCCCGAGTTCAAAGTCGGGGCGGCCCCCGGAGCTGGGGCGGCCTCGTTGCGGGGAATCGTGATCGCTGTTGTCAATCACGCTCGCTTCTCGGACCTGGCGCTCGGGCCGCTGGGCACGCAGATCGACCTCGCGATTACGCGCGCCGATGGCTCACTCCTCGTTGGCACGGAGGGAGCGGACGACCTGGTCGCGGCGGCGTCCGTGGCCGGGCCGCGGATCGCGATCGTGCAGCTCTCCGCACCGGTCGCTGACTACACGCTCGTCCTGCGCGCGCGCGTCGTTCACGGACGGCGACCCGAAGCATCACCCGGTGCTGCTGCTCGGCCTCGGCAGCGCTCTGAGCACCGCGCTGGTCATTGTCGCCTTGCTGTTCAGCCGTGACCGGCGGCTCAGCAGGCTGCTGCTCGCAAGGCGCGACTCAGAGCTCGCGATGCGTCAGGCGCTCCTCACCGAGGCATCAGACGCCGTGATCGAGACGAACTCAGAGCATGAGATCAGCCACTGGAACGAGGGGGCGGCGCATCTGTTCGGATACGCCGCGGACGAGGTTCGAGGCCGCGGACTCGCCGACTTCCTGGTGGAGGCGGGTGGGGACGAGATGCTCGACGTCTTCGGTCGAGCAGTGGCGGGAGATCCCTTGCTGCGGCGCACATATCCCCTGCGTGACCGGTCCGGTGGGCCGCTTGAGATCATAGTCGCGTTCGCGACACGTAGTGACGGTGGCCTCGTCTTGCTCATCGACGACGTTACGGCGGAGGCCCGAACGCGGGCCTTGCTTGAGGACGCCAGAAGGCTCGAGGCGACGGGACGGCTCGTCGCCGGGATCGCGCACGACTTCAACAACGCTCTGCTCGTGATCGGCGGCCTGGCGGAGGGCGCTCGCGCGAAGCTCGGCGTCGGGGCGGAGATCGCCGCGGATCTCGACGAGATCGCCGCAGCGGTCGAGGGCGCTGCTGAGTTGACTGCGGAACTGATGCTCGTGGCCCGGCGCCTGCGGCTCGACCCGACGCCCCTCGACATCGGCGAGGAGGTGAGACACCTCGTGCGCGTCGTGCAGGGGCTTTTGGGCGAAGACGTGAAGGTCGATTGCGTATCCGACGATGCTTGCCCCCCAGCCTCATACGACCGGCTGGAGCTCAAGCGCTGCGTGTTCAACCTCGCCGTGAACGCGCGCGCGGCGATGCCCCTCGGCGGCACGTTCACCCTCGCGACCCACGCAGCAGCGTTTGTCGGCGCTGAAGCGCACGAGCGAGACATTGCCCCCGGTCTGTACGTCCTGCTCACGGGAACCGACACCGGTGCGGGAATGAGTGCGGACGATGTCCGCCACGTCTTCGAGCCGTTCTTCACGACGAAGGTGGGTGGGCGGGACTCGGACTCGCTGCGGTTTACGGCGGCGCACGCGCTGCGGGAGGCAGTGCCTGGGTTGAGAGCACGGAGGGGCACGGAACGACGGTGACGATCGCTCTCCCCGCACTCGAGCGCTCGGGAGAATCGCAGGAACGGGCATTGCGCGTACCTACCCCGGCCGAGGTCCAGGGACTCGCTCGTACCGGGCTCGTGCTGCTCGTCGAAGACGTCGAGGCAGCTGAGCGCGTGCTCCGGGCCGCGCTCACCCGTGCCGGCTTCAACGTCGTCTCGGCCGCAGGTTTCGCCGAGGCGCAGTCGGTCGTAGCGCAGTTTGGCGACGAGATCGATGTCATTGTCGCGGACGTGGGGTTGCCCGACGGGCGTGGCGACGCGTTGGTGTTCGAGTTGCGGGGCGTACTGCCTCATGCGCGGGCGGTGCTGATGTCGGGGTACGACGTGCCGCTCCGCGCCGTAGGCGCCGCGAGCGGGATCGGAATGCTCCACAAGCCCTTCCGCCCCTCGGAACTCGTCGCCGTGGTCGCGCGACTTGCCGCCGAGGCGCAAGCCGCGCGCGACGGCGCCCGGTCCTGAACTGCCCGTTGGACTCGCCCGGGCCTGCTCTGGAAGGTTCTTGGGCAGGACTACGGCGACTTCGTCGAAGCGTGGGGTGTGACACGGACGAAGTTCGAGGTACTGACGATCGGTTCCGTCGTTGTCGTCGTCCTCATCGCACTCGTCGGCTACAGGGCAGGCAAGCGCGTCCGCGAGGACACGGCTTCCCCCGCACCTCACTGAGAAGGTTCGCGGGACCCCGGTCGGTTGGCCGGGGTCCCGCACCCTGCAGCGTTCGCGCACATACCCCCAACGGGATTCGAACCCGTGCAGCCACCTTGAAAGGGTGGTGACCTAGGCCGCTAGTCGATGGGGGCGCGGCAGTCCGAGGATAGCCGCGCCCCGCGGTCTGAACGGCGAGTGGATGGGCGGTGACGGGCTCGAACCGCCGACCACCTCGGTGTAAACGAGGTGCTCTACCAACTGAGCTAACCGCCCCGGAGGCCAGGATCGTACCGCCGATGCCTCAGCGGAACCCCGCTGGCGGCACGATGTAGATACGGACCTCCATCGGAGCGAACGTGTCGCTGGACGAGCCATGCGCGAGCGCAAGGACGGCGAGCGACCTACGCATTGTCAAGCGTTCGGGCCGCTGCCTCGCGCGCCTGCCGCTCGTACGGGCTGCGGCGATAGCCGGTACGGAGGTAGGAGAGAGGCATCCGCCAGGGCCGGTGTTGCATCTGCCACACGTGGCAAAGTTCATGGGTGAGAAGGTCGTCGGAGACGTCGCTGCTGCGGAGGAACACGACCCGGTGGGTCGCGAAGCCGTCGTAGCGGCGCCACGGTGGCAGGCGAAAAAGCCACGGCGTCACCACGATGCGGATCCGCTCCACTCGCACCGGCGTGGGCCACCAGTCGAGCCGATCAAGCCTGGCCTTCGCGCGTACGAGACGCGCGTCGGGCGCGCCCAGCATTAGGTCAGCCCGAGGAGACGATTGGGTCGAGAACCAGGATCGCGCTGCCGTCCTGCGCCTGCTGGTACTCGTACGTGTAGAGGTTGGGCCGGGTGAGCCGGTTTACCGAGGCGAGGTCGGCGGAGGTCATCTGCCCAATCGGGGGGGTGGCTGGCTCGAGCGTCGTGCGAAGCGGCAGCCGCACCTCCTCCGCGACGTCCCCCCGCCGCAGGAACACAGCGGTCGCCTCTGCCGTTGGCTCCGACTTGGGGGACGATGGAGGCGGAGGGAGGAAGACCGCAACCGACTCGACCGACTCCGAGTAGCGGAACGTGTAGAGCGCGAGCTCAAGCGCCTCGCGGCGGAGGAGCGAATGCCGCTCCGGCGACGGCGTCCCGTAGGCGATCGAACACGCGTGGCCGAGTCCGCAAAGGACGAACTGGTGAGCGCCCTTGACCTCGATCACCTCGAAGTCGTCCTCCTCCTGCACCCCGGCGGAGGTGTCAGGGCGGATGACAAT
Source organism: Thermoleophilia bacterium (assembly GCA_009694305.1). Taxonomy (GTDB): domain Bacteria; phylum Actinomycetota; class Thermoleophilia; order Gaiellales; family Gaiellaceae; genus Gaiella. The sequence goes on along the minus strand of SHVL01000006.1, from coordinate 56,627 downwards.
CGTGCTCACGCGGAAAGCGTTGCTCGACTCGTCGCCGCCGGTTACGACGGAGGGAGGGCCGCCGAGCGCAACAACGAGTTGCTCGCCGTTTTCAAGCCGGTACGTGCGCGTGATGCGATCTGCGATCTGTCGCGCCTTCGCCGTGTCTGACCCCGCGGGCTGCCATGCAGACCAGATCGGGTCGGGCGCTGCCCCGGGTCGGGCGAGGAGGACGACGAGAGCTCCGACCGCGATTCCCGCGCAGAGCGCGAGTACGAGGTAGACGGCGGCGAAGCGGCGCGCGTAGCCCCCCGTCGGCCGCAACGCGACGTTGTCCCCGGCCCGCGCGCGTCGGAGGCGTCTCGCACGGGGTTCGGGCACCGCTGCAGGCGGGGTCGCGGTCTCGTCAACGGTCATGCGTCTGCTCCCGGCGGATTGCCCGGAGCCTCGCTCTGACCACCTGTGGGCTGGTCACGGCTGACGGTGGCCGAGAACTCAAGCGGCGGCCAAATCGCAGCGTCGGCGAAGTCGAGCGCGGGCTTCTGGAGGCCCGCCGCGCGGAGCAACTCAAGAAGTTCGTCGCCCATGATCTCGCGCCGTTCCTCAAGCGCCGAGGCAATACCCTTGATCGACTCGCGGTTCACCGTTACGACGTTGTGGGCGAAAACGTAGGCCTGGCCGAGAAGCTGGGTCGCGACGGCGCGCTTCGCCGGGTCGCTGAGAACGCTGGCGATTGGGTCGGCCGCGAACGGCCCACCACCGCCCGAGCGGTTCATGATCTGGGCGCCGATCCGCTCGAAGCGACGCAGGACGTCCGCCCGCGCCTGCTCGTCGGTCTGCCCCTCGCGTGGCGTTGCGGTGAAGGGCACGGGGCCCATCGCCGCGCCCCCGACCATCTGTGCCGCATTCGCCGTCACCATGAACACGTCACCACCGACCCCCTCCGTGTTCTCGCCGTAGAACACCCGCTCTGCCGCCATCGCGCCGAGCCCCCAGACGAGATCGTTGAACCGCTCGTGCTGGAAGCGGAACATCCGCTCCTCCGTCTGAATCATCCAGTGGTGGCCGCCCGTGTCGCCGCGCCGCTTGATCGTGAGGCGGGTGGACTCGCGGCCCTCCATGAAGAGGTGGCCGCAGGCCGCGTGGCCCGCCTCGTGGATCGCGACCGCGCGCCGCTCGTGATCGACGTACTCCCACGCCATCGCGGTGCCCGCATCGAGGGTCGTCACAGCCTCTACGAGATCGTCCCAGCCGAACGAGGTGCGGCCCGTGTGGTGGGCGAGCGTCAGTGCCATCGAGGTCGCCTGCTCGATCATCGCGGGCGAGTAGCCGCTCATGATCCGCGCGATCTCGTCTCGCCGCGTCGGCGTGTCGAGTTCTGGGTCATGGGCGACCTTGCCGATGTAGAGGTCGAGGATGTCGAGCCGGTCGTTCTTCGTCGGGGTGCGGAACCAGACGTGGCGTCCCATCCGGCCCGGGCGGATGAGCGCCGGGTCGAGCCGGTCGATCGGGACGTTCGTCGCGCCGATGAAATAAATCTGGTCGCCGCGCGGCCGTGCCGCAGGGATCCGCAGCTTGGCGCGGCCGAGCCGTCGCGGGATGACGAAGGTCGCGTCGAGCAGTGTGTTCAGCTTGCTCGTGAACGTGCGGCGCAGGAAGGGTGGGTTGTCGATCCCGTCCATCACGACGAGAAGTTGGTTGAGCGCGAGCGAACCCATCCCCATTCCTCCGGGGAACATGAAGTTGTAGACCTGGCCGAGCCGCATGTAGAGCCCGCTCGGGACACCCAGGGTGACGGGCGCTCGCTGCGCGAAGAGGCGCTCGCGCCAGGCCCGCGTCTCGAGGATCAGGTCGCCCGACGGGTTGCGTGCGCCGTTTGGTCCGAAGAAGAGGAGTTCCTCGAGGTCGGCACCGGTCCTAAGCGGCTGGAACGCTGGCGCGCTCGCCCCCGACCCGAGCGCCTGCCGGCGCATCCCGACCGCGTCGATCTCGTCGATGAAGACGATGCACTGGCCTCCCCACTTGCGCGCAAGCTTCTTCGCCCGCCGCGCGAGGAGCCGCACGACGATCGCGTCGATCCCGATGAACGTCGCCGCGAAGCCTGAGCCGGGCATCGAGATGAAAGGCGAGTTGAACCCTGTCGCAATCGCCTTCGCGAGCATCGTCTTCCCGGTGCCCGGTGGGCCGAAGAGGAGCAGGCCCCGTTCGCGCTTGCCGCCCGCCCGCTCGAACGCCTCACCCGACTGCCAGATATCGACGACGCGCCGGACTTCCTCCTTCGCCTCCTCCTGCCCGCGGACATGGTCGAGTTTCACGCCCCACTCTGCGTCTCCCGGCTCGAACGACTGCATCTGCGAGAGGTTCATCAGAAGCAGGGGGCCGAACATGATCGCGAAGTTCGCGATGAACAGGAAGGTGACGAACACCATCTGGATGAGGAACGTCGGGTTCGTGACGAGCGACCCGAGAGCGCTGGCGAGGAAGCCGAGTTGGCCGAGCCAGGTGCCCCCCCGTGCCCACCAGGTGATCGTCACGACGATCGCGAGGAACGTGGCGATCTTGAACCAGAAGCGCCAGAACCACGCGCGCCGACGGCCGAGGACGTCCGCCTCGCGCAACTCAGCGCTCTCCACCCCGAACAGGCTCGGCCAGGGGATCAGCCGCCGAAGCAGCAGGTCGGAGAAGCCGCGGAAGACAGCGACGATCGCGAGCGCGACGAGGATCGACCTCAGCCACGACCAGTGGTTCTGCTGGGTGAACCAGACGACGAGCGCGGGCGCCGTCATGAGCGCCACGATCGTTGTGGCGCGGGTCAGGCGGCGCCAGCCCCGCGCCAACTCCTGGGAGGCCTCCGCATGCGGGAGACTCCCGATCGCCTGTGCCTCGGCCGCCATCGCTTCAGTCTACGTTGGCCGGCACGCCTCACGGACGGTGGTCGCTACCCTCGCGCTATGACATCAGCGACGCTTCACACGAGCAAGGGCGACGTCGAGTTGGAGCTCTATCCCGCCGACGCGCCGAAGACCGTCGAGAACTTCGCCCGCCTCGCGGGCGAGGGGTTCTACGACGGAATCGGGTTCCACCGGGTCATCCCCGACTTCATGATTCAGGGCGGCTGTCCGCGCGGTGAGGGGACGGGCGGTCCCGGCTACACGTTCGAGGATGAGCCGAACGAGCACTCCGTCGTCCGCGGGGCGCTCGCGATGGCGAACGCGGGTCCGAACACGAATGGGTCGCAGTTCTTCGTCGTCACCGCGGCGGACTGCTCCTGGCTGAACGGCCGCCACACCGTATTCGGCAAGGTGACGGCTGGGCAGGACGTGGTGGACGCGATTTCGCTTGTCGCGCGCGACGGTCGCGACCGGCCGCTTGAGCCGGTTGTGATCGAGCGCATCACGCTCGCATAGCGGCGTCGCATGGCAGGTGAGACCCCGGGCACCGGGTACGGCGCGATCTTGCGGCTCGCGTTCCCGGCGCTCGGGGCGCTCGCTGCCGAGCCGCTCTACATCCTTGTTGACACTGCGATCGTCGGACACCTCGGGCGCGAGCCGCTCGCGGCGCTCGCCGCCGCCGCGACCGTGCTCGGAGCGCTCGCGATCTTCAACTTCCTCCAGTACGGCGCCACCGCGCAGGTGGCGCGCGCGGGTGGAGCGGGGGAGGCGCGTGACGCGCGGCGGATTGGGGCGCAGACGGTGTGGCTCTCGCTCGCGTTGGGCGTCGTTCTCGCCATCGCGCTTGCCACGTGCGCGGGGCCGCTCGTTCGGCTCGTCGGGGTGGAGGGCCGCTCCGCCGACTTGGGCGAGACATACCTGCGGATCGTCTCGCTTGGCGTTCCCTCCGCCTTCCTCGCACTCGGGGCGCAGGGGTTCTTGCGTGGAGTGGCCGATCTGCGGCGGCCGTTCCACCTGCTGCTGGCCGGGAACCTTCTGAACGTCGTGCTTGAGGTGTGGTTTGTCTACGGGCTTGGCTGGGGGGTCGAGGGTTCCGCTTGGGGCACCGCGATCGCGCAGACCGCGATGGGAGTCGGGTTTGTCTGGCTCCTCCTGCGCCGGATCGCGCCGAGTGACCGCCGCCCGCTGCTTGCGCCCGCTCTCAAGCTCCTCTCGATCGGGAAGTACCTGTTCCTGCGAACGACTGCGCTCGTGGCAGCCTTCCTCCTCGCGGGTGGGGTCGTGGGACGGCTCGGGGACGCGCCGCTCGGCGCCTATCAGGTCACGTTCCAACTCTGGATCTTCCTCGCGCTCGTCCTCGATGCAGTCGCGATCGCGGGTCAGATCGTCGTCGGCCGGGAACTCGGGGCGGGCCGGGCCGAGGAGGCCTATCGAGCGAGCGCTCGCATGATCCGGCTCTCGGTTGGCATCGGCGTACTGTTCGCCGTCGGCCTGCTTGCCTCCTCAGAGTTGCTGCCGCGTGCGTTCACGGATGACCCAGCGGTGCTCGCTCAGTGTGCGCTCGCGTGGCCTGTGTTCGCGCTCATGCAGCCGCTCAATGGCGCGGTGTTCGCACTCGACGGGATCTTGATCGGCGCGGGTGACGGGCGCTTTATCGCGGGTGCGATGGTGGCGTCGTTCGGGGTGTGCGCATCCGCGCTCGCTGCCTCCTCGGCGCTCGGCTGGGGGATCCGCGGGGTCTGGCTCGCGCTTGTCGTACTCGTCGCGGCGCGGCTTGCGACCCTCGGCGCGCGCTTCCTCCGTCGCCGCTGGCTTGTGATCGGCTGGGCGTAGAATGTCGGGAATGGAGGCCCGTAACGTCCTCGGCGGCCCGCTTGAGCCATGCTCGTTCGATCCGGTAACCGGGTTCTGGCGTGATGGCTTCTGCCGCACCGGCGGCCAGGACGCCGGCGTGCACGGTGTCTGCGTGGTCATGACCGACGACTTCCTCCGCTTCAGCGCCCAGGTCGGCAACGACCTCTCGACCCCGAAGCCTGAATACGGCTTCCCGGGGCTGGCGGCGGGAGATCGCTGGTGCCTGTGTGCGCCACGCTGGCAGGAAGCGTTCGAGGATGGGATGGCGCCCGAGGTCGTGCTCGAAGCGACCTCACTCGCGTCGCTTGAGTTCGCCTCGCTCAAGGACCTGCAAGCGCACGCGGTCGATCACTGAAGCTCAGGCGACGCGCCTGAGGTTTCGCGCTTCGCGCGAGAGGAGTTGCAGCGCGGTCGCGACCAGGATCAGAGTCGCGCAGCCCCAGAGCGTCGTGGGGAGTCCGAATGCACTGGCGATCGGACCGACCACCACGTAGGCGACGGGCATGAGCACGATCGAGCCGACCGCGTCCCACGCGGCGACCCGCGAGAGGACGTCGTTCGGCACGTGTGCCTGGAGCGAGGTATCCCAGAGCACGCCAAACAGCTCGATCCCCATACTCGCGACCAGGATCCCGAGCGCGATCAGGGGCCACGGCGCCTCGATTGCGAGCAGCGCAACCGGGAGCGCCAGGGGGAACGTCGCGAGAATCCCCACGCGGATCGGATGCGTCGGTCGGTAGCGGAGGGCGATGATCGCACCGAGCACGAGCCCTACACCCGAGGCAGCGAGCACGAGTCCCCAGACAGCTGCACCGCCGAGCGAGCGCTCGGCGACGATCGGGCCGAGCACGTTGAGCGCTGCTGACTCGGCTCCGTTGACGAGCGCGAAGCCGATCACAACAACCCAGACCCAGGTGCGGGAGGCGAACTCGCGCCACCCGACCCGGAACGCGCGCACGAACGGTTCCGTGGCCTCCGCGACGGGCGGCCCGACGCGCATCGCCATGAGCAGCACGGCCGCGGCGAAGTAACTCGCGGCATCGACCGCGATCGCCCAGCCGGGGCCTGCGAGCGCCACGATCGCGCCGCCCGCCGCGGCACCCCCGATCTGGGCGGAGTTTAGGGTGGTGCGGAGCAGGGCATTCGCCTGCTGCAGTTGCGCCGCGGGCACCACCTGCGGGACGATCGCCTGCTGGGCTGGCCAGAAGAATGACTGGGCCACCGTGCGGACGAGCCCCGCGACGGCGAGGTGCCAGATCTCCGCCTGACCTGTGAGGAGCAGCAGCGCCACGAGCGCCTGGACGGTGCCCGAGGCGACGTTTGCCCCGACCATGAGGTGGTGGCGCGGCAGTCGGTCGGCAAGAATCCCTCCCACGAGCAGGAACCCGACTGCGGGAAGGGTCGCGAGTGCCAGGACCAACCCGAGGTCGGACGCGTCCCCGCCGAGCGAGAGCACGGCGAAGGCGAGCGCGATGTTCGCCATCGCCGTCCCCGCGAATGAGACGGTGCGGCCTGCAAAGAGGAGTCGGAAGTCGCGCTGGCGGAGCGGCGCCAGGACGTCTCTCACGGCGCTGCCGCTACTGCTTCGCGCAACTTGCGGTGATACCGGTCGAGTCCGCGGAATGCGTGCCACGACGGCACGACAGAGAGGTAGTGGTCGGCGGACTCCGGGTCGCTTGCCGCGATGTCGGCGTGGGCGGCCACGGCGAACTTGGCCTCGTCGGCGCCGCCCGCGACCCAGCCGCTCCAACGCGCGATCGTCGCCTCAAGCCGGTCGAGGTGCGCTTCGACGTCCGCGAACACGCCGAAGTGGATGCACGCGAGCCGCTCCGGGCGACGGGCGCGGATTGCTGCGAAGGTCTCCCGCCACGCGTCGAGATCGACCTCGGGCGGCGGGAGCGGGGGGAGGACGAAGCGGGCGGGAGCGACGCGGACGCCGGCTGCGTCGCCCGCGTAAAGCGTCCCGTCGGGGTGGAGGTACGAAACGTGGTGCGCCGCGTGTCCGGGGGTTGGGAAGCAGTCGAGTCCCGCGACCCGGTCGCTGACGATGTGCACCCGCTCCTCCGGAACGGGGATCAGCGCGCCGAACAGGGTGTCGAACGTCTCCCCGTAGAGCCGCCGCGCGCTCGCCTCAAGCCGCGACGGATCGACGACGTGCGGGGCCCCGATTGCCGAGACGTGGACCGTGAGCGCGGGGTTCGCGCGCGCGACCAGTCCCGCGGCGCCCGCGTGGTCGAGGTGGATGTGGGAGAGGAGCAGGTGGCGCAGGTCTGCGAACTCGACGCCGCGCGCGTGCAGTTCCTCCCGAAGCGTCTCGAACGTTGTCGCGGGGCCGCAGTCGAACAGGGCGAGTCCGTCGGGCGTCTCGACGAGATAGGCCCCGACCGACCGTTCGAGTCCGTCATGACGGAGGTCGAGCGGCTCGCGGCTCACGTCCGTGCGAGCGCCTGTCGCTGGATCCGGCTCCTGCCCACCGTGGATCGCGCGCGTCTCGAACTCCATGCGCCGCATCGTACGGCGCTGGCGCTGCGAGACTCTCGCGGTGGGGCGCGGGGTGCGAACACTTGTCGGGACCGCGCGTGGACGGGCGGTCGCGCTCGCTGCGGTGCTGCTCGTCGTCTACCTCCCAGGGTGGTGGTTGTTCCTCGGACGGGAAGACGATCCGCTGCGCCCCGCGGATGCCGTCGTTGTCCTCGCGGGTTCGACGGAGCGATTCCCGGTCGCGATTCGACTCATCCGGTCGGGCGTTGCGCCAACGCTCATCCTGAGTGCCGACACGTCCGGCTTCGACCCGGTACGTGAGGCGATCTGTGCCTATCCGGAGGTCGTCCCCGCCGAGGTCGCCTGCCTACAGTCGGTGCCGTTCTCGACCCGCGGGGAGGCGCGGATGGTCTCTCGGATTGCCGAGGAGCGCGGCTGGACGCGCATCGTGCTCGTCACCTCGCGCTTTCACCTACTGCGGGCGGAGCGGATCTTCCGCCGCTGCACCGAGGTCGAGATTGTCGCCCGCGGCGCTCCCGAGCCGGTCGTCAGTCTCCTTCGGGCGATCCCGCTCGAGTGGGCGAAGTGGGCCCTCGCTGGGACGCTGCGCCGCAACTGCTGAACCCTTGAATCCTCATGGTCCCACGCGAGGCCGAGTCATGGTTGAGAGGGTCAGCCGTCTGACCTGATAATAACATGCTAACATGATAGAAACACGAGAAGTCGACGGAGGAACGTGTTGAAGGGGCGTATCGAGGGGAGCGCGCTGAGCGTTCAGCCGCCGAGGGTGACGGTGCCGGTGCGCTTCACCGCGCGGCCGTCCGCGATCCGGTCGCGAGCGCGCGCCTCGCCGGTGCAGTCGCAGCCCCCCTCGCCCGAGACGAGCGCCACCGTCGAGGGGCTTGCCGGCCGCGAGGACGGCTCCTCCCCGCCACACCCGCCCGCACCGACGGCGAGCACGGCGCCGACGACCGCGAGCGCGAGCAGTGGGCAGCGCATCACGCCGCCCCTAGCCTCCGGTCACCGGCCCGGCGGACGAGGTCCGCCGCCACGACGAGCACAAAACTCGCGACGATCATCACGCTCGCGACGGGCACGAGCATCATCGTGCGCTCGGCGAAGCGGAGTCCCGAGTAGAGGTAGACGGGCAGCGTCACCTGGTCGCCGACGAGGAAGCTTGCGATCACCACCTCGTCCACCGAGGTGACGAACCCGACGAGCAGCGACGACACGACCGCGGGGCCGATGAGCGGCAGTACGACGAGCCGGAACGTCTGCCACCACGAGGCACCGAGATCCTCAGCCGCCTCCTCAAGCCGTCGGTCGATCGACGCGATGCGCGGCATGAGAATGAGAATGCAGAACGGCAGCGCGACCACAACGTGGCCGATGAGGACAGCCCAGAGGCTCAGCGGGATTGGGATGACCGGGCCGTTCGGACGGAAGAGGACGAGGAGCGAGACCCCCATCACCACCGTCGGCACGACGAGCGGTAGGAGCGCGAGCGCCGACACAACGGAACGGCCAGGGAACCGTCGCCGCGCAAGCGCGTATGAGACGCCGAGCGCCACGCCGGTGGCGAGGAACGCAGTGGCGAGCCCCACCTCGATCGAGGCGAGGAGCGCCTTCCGCACCTCCGGCTCGTGTACCGCGGCCGAATACCAACGAAGGGTCGCGCCGACGAACGGGAACCCTGCCACCGCCGAGTCATTGAGCGAGAACATGACGAGTACGAGGGTGGGGGCGTACAGGAAGATCAGGAACGCTCCGAAGAACCCGAGCAGCGCCCGTCGACCCGACCGTGAGAGGAAGACGTCGCTCACGCGACCGTGCCTCCTCCCTGGCGTAGGAACTTGGACGTGGCGAGGGTGAGGAACAGGACGACGGCGAGCAGGAAGATCGACAGCACGGAACCCGTCTGCCAGTTGAGGGTGCCGCCGACAAACTGCTGCGCGATCGCCTGCCCGAACATGTAGCCCTGAGTACCGCCGACGAGCGACGGGGTGATGTACTCCCCGATCGACGGAATGAAGACGAACAGGAACGCTGCCACGATCCCCGGGGCCGCGAGCGGGAGCGTGACCTTGCGAAGACCCTGGAGTCGGCTCGCGCCAAGGTCGGTCGCTGCCTCAAGCAGCTTGCGATCGATTGCCTGGAGCGCGATGAACATCGGCAGCACGATGAACGGCACCCATGCGTAGAGCAGCACGAGGATCACCGTGAACTGGCTGTAGATGAGAAACGAGAGCGGATGCTCCGGATCGCGGAGGCCGATCCCGAAGAGCGCGGTGTTGACGACGCCCTGGTCTCCGAGGATCACCTTCCAGGCGAAAATCCGCAGCAGGTAACTCGTGAGGAACGGGGCGATGACGATGAGGAGCCACGTGTACTTCGAGCCCCTCACTCCGTAGGCGAGCGTGTACGCGATCGGGAACGCGATCGCGACCGCGAGTACCGACGACGTCGTCGCCATCGTCACCGACTTGAAGAAGAGCCGGAGGAAGTCACCCTCCGATGAGAGTTGGGCGACCCGGAGGAGGTGGTTGCCCCACGGAATCGTGAAGAACGGGGCGAGCAGCAGGGCGAAGCAGCCCATCGAGACGAACCCGCCGTGGCGACCGAGGCGGCCGCCCCCGACAGCGCCGAGTACGAGCGCAACCGCCGCCACCCCCACGGCGGCGAGGGGGAGTCCGATCGTCGCCATCCCGAGGATCTCCAACTCCACCCCGTGTCCGAGGAAGTCCCGCCACAACTCAAGTGAGAAGCTCGCAAGTTCGCCGGTTAGCTCTGCGGCGGCTTCGGTCCTCGCAAAGCGGTCGATTCCGAGGCTGAAACGGACGACGAAATAGAGGGGGACAATGAAGAAGACGAGCAGGATCACGATCGCGGGCAGCGAGAGCGTGAGCCCTGACCGCCGTTCTCGCGCGGTGCGCGAAAGCATCTTCCGTCCCGGGACGGGGGGCTCGGCTGTCTCGGTGGCGGTCGTCATTGTTGTGGAGCATGAGCCGCGCGCCCGGGCGGGCGCGCGGCTCGCTCTGGTGCTAGGCCGCCTTGACCTCGGTTGCGGCGTCCACGAACTCCTTGCGGTTCGCAAGGGGCTTCTCGAACCACGCGCGCGGCGACTCGAACGCCGTCGGATCATCCAGGCTGAACGCTGTGATGAGATCCTTGTTCTGGATCAGGTCGAGCACGCCCTGCTGCTGCGCGCCGCCGTACTGGAACGCGTCAGTGAGCCACGCAGCCACCGCCGGCGTGTTCGCCGCCGCGACTGCGGCATGTGCCCGGCCCGGCTGTTTGGTGGCGGAGCTGAGAACGAAGCCGCAGACCCACGCCAGACGGCCTTCCTTCGGCCACATGTAGCGCACGTCTACGTCCTTCATGCTCGCGTGGGTCTTGATCTTGTAATAGCCGTCCGGCCACGTGTACGTCGCCCAGACGTTGCCCGCCACGAAGTCGTTCACCGTATCCGTCTGGCTGTTCCAGAAGTTCCGGATCTGCGGCTTCGCCCGGATCATCGTCTCTTTCGCGGCCTGGATCTCGTCGGTCGTGAGAATGTTCGGATCGACCGGCTTGCCCGTGTTGATGAGGTGGCCGATCTTGATGATCGCGACATCGTCCGAGAAGATCGAGATCTTCCCCTTGTACGCAGGGTCGAGCAGGATGTTCCACGACTCCTCGCCCTCGGCAAGCTGGATCTTGTCGGCCCGATATGTGAGCGTCGAGAAGCCGACATCGAACGGAACGTGGTACGTCTTGCCGTCGATCATGCCGCCCTCGCGGACGCCCGCGGGGATGCCCTCGAAGTCGGGCAGGAGTGACGTGTCCCACGGCTGGATGAGTCCGGCTGCGAGCCAGTCCTTCGTGTATGCAACGCACGGGTGGATGATGTCGAAGTGCGTCCCCGCCGCGACCTTCGCGAGCGCCTGCTGGTCATTCTCAAGGAACGTGAACTTGAGCGGGCTGTCCGCCGCATACGGGCCGGTGAGGTAGTTGCCCCACATCTCCTTCGCCTCGTAGCCGGCCCACTCATAGATCTTGATCGGGCCGCCCGGTTCGGACGCCGCGTCGATGGCAGCCGCTGCGGTCGAACTTGAGCCGCCATCACCGCCGCCGCCACAGGCGGCGAGCAGCGCCCCGATGCCGATTGCCCCGCCAACCCCGAGCGCTCCCTTGCGGGTGTAGCGCCGGTCGAAAATGCCTTCGATCCCCATGCGTCCTCCCTTGTTCACGTGGCCTTCCGTCACGACCCAGTGTCGTGGACGGGTGGTGCGTGTCCTTCGATCGCGAAGCTGTGCTCCGCCGCCCAATAGAGCGTGACCCGCTCACCGGGAGCGAACTGCCTGTCATCGACAGCGTCATTCATGCGATGCACCGTGAGCCGATCGCCGTTCGGCAACTCGACGACGAGTTGCGTCATCGAACCGAGGTAAAGCACGTCGGCCACGGTTGCCTCCACCCGCGAGGCCGGTTCTGGCAGCGGCTCGAGTTTGATCTTCTCGGGCCGCACAGTGACGAGGATCTCGGACGCCGTCCCCGCGCTGGGTGGACGTCTGAGCGCGACCTGCTGCCCCTCGCCGAAGCGCATGCGGGCGAGCCCGTTCTCGCGCTCGTCCGCGCGGAAGTGGATGAGGTTCGAGACCCCGATGAATCCCGCTACGAACGCGGTCGCGGGCCGTTCGTACAACTCGCGGGGAGTGGCAATCTGTTCGATCGCGCCCTCGTTCATCACCGCCACCCGATCGGAGAGCGTGAGCGCCTCCTCCTGGTCGTGCGTGACGTAGACGAACGTCGTCTGCGTCTCAAGTTGCGTGTGTTTCAGTTCAAGTTGCAACTCCTTGCGGAGTTTGAGGTCGAGTGCGCCGAGCGGCTCGTCAAGGAGAAGCGCGGCAGGGCGGTTGACGAGCGCGCGCGCGAGGGCGACCCGCTGTTGCTGGCCGCCCGATAGTTGGCCGGGGCGACGCTCCTCAAGTCCTTCGAGCCGGACGCTCCGCATCGCCTCGGCGACCCGCTGCTCGCGCTCCGCGCGTCGCACCTTCCTCAACCTCGGCCCGAAGGCGACGTTCTCCGCGACCGTCATGTGCGGGAAGAGCGCGTACGCCTGGAAGACCATGTTGACGTTGCGGCGCGCGGGCGGGACGTCGGTGACATCTACGCCCTGGAGGCGGATGCGCCCGGAGGACGGTTCCTCCAGGCCCGAGATCATCCTGAGCGTCGTCGTCTTGCCGCAGCCCGACGGGCCAAGCATCGTAAAGAACTCGCCCCGCTCGATCTCGAGGTTGACCCGGTCTACCACGCGGTTCGCGCCGAAGTCCTTCGTGACCTCGTCAAGGACGATGTGCCCCGCAGGGCGCAGGGGTGTCTGTGGCGCGACGATGGGGGAGTCTCGCACGTTCACCCGTCGCGTGAAAGCCGCGACGGGTGGTCAGGCGTACAAGTCGGGCCGCCGGTCGGCGAACACGTCGTTGCGCACGTTCCAGGACTTGTCGCGCGCGCGGGCAAGATTGCACTCCGCGAGCACGATCCCGCTCCCGGTGAGGGGTCCGGCGAGGACACCGCCGAGTTCGTCCGCGATCAGCGTCGCGCCGACCCAGTCCACGCCGCGCTCGCTGCCGGTCCGGTCGCAACTCGCGACGAATACGCGGCTCAGGTGCGCGGTCGCGCGGGTGAGCAGAAGCTCAAGCGGCTCCTCCGTTCTGCGCTCCATCGCCGAGACCGGGTTATTCGCAGGATGGACGATGAGGTCGGCGCCCGCGAGGGCGAGGGCGCGTGGAACTTCCGGGAAGGCGAGGTCGTAACAGATGCACACCCCGATCCGTCCGTGGCGGGTCTCAACGAGCGGCGGGCGCTCGTCGCCCGCGGTGAACACGAGTTTCTCGGTGTCCCACAGGTGGGTTTTGCGGTAGACGGCTCGCACGCCGCTCGCGTCGATCACAGCTGCGCTGTTGTAGAGGCATCCGTCGTCGCCTGCCTCGGCGAAGCCACCCACGATCACGAGGTCAGCGCGCCGCGCAGCCTCCACCCAGGCCGTGAGCGCCGGGCCGTCGGGTCGCTGCGCGAGGGAGCGGGCCTCCGCCTCGGATTCAAAGACGTACCCTGAGGTGACGAGCTCGGGCAGGACAACGATGTCTGCGCCCTGGCGCGATGCCTCCGAGATCGCCTCGAGCACAAGCGCGTGGTTGTGCGCTTCCTCCCCGACCGTGGGGTCGAGCTGGGCGCAGGCGACGACGGGGTGCGGAGCCTCGGCCACGGGATTGTAGGGTAGTGCGCCGTGGGGCTGAGCGAGCTTGAGCAGCGGGTCGTCGATGCGATCGCAGCGCGGAGCGACGAACTTGTCGCCTTCGCCGCCGCGCTCGTCGGGTTCGACACGACCGCGCGCGAGCTCGAGGATCCGCCCCGCGAGGAGGCCGCCCTCCAGGCGTACCTCGCGGCCCGGCTCGCCGCGGCGGGCGCGTCCGTCGAGGTGTTCGAGCCGTCTAGGGCCGAGGTGGAGGGGAAGCCGCTCGTCCCCCCTGGGCTTGGGTTTACGGGCAGACCCCAACTCGTCGCGCGCTTCGTGGGGGCGGGGGGCGGCAAGTCGCTCCTCTTCAACGGACACATCGACGCGGTCTCGTACGAGCCGCGCGGGCAATGGACGAGCGACCCGCTCGCCGCCGAGGTGCGCGATGGGATGCTCTACGGCCGCGGCTCCTGTGACATGAAGGGCGGCGTCGCAGCGATGGCGTTCGCCGCGGAGACGCTCGCCTCGCTCGGGATCCGGCTCGCGGGCGACCTTGTCGTAGCGACGAACACGGACGAGGAGTCGTCGGGGGCTGGCTCGCAGGCGCTCGTCCAGCACGGCGTCTCCGCGGACGCGGGGATCGTGACCGAGGCGACCGGGTTCACGGTGTGGGTCGCGTGCCGTGGCTCCGAGTACGGCGAGATCGTCGTCCCCGGCCGTACCGGCCACGCCGAGGTTGAGCACGGCCACTGGCACGACGGCGGTGCGGTGAACGCGATCGAAAAGGCGATGCTCGTGCTCGCGGCACTCCAGTCGCTCCGCGAGAACTGGCGCAAGCAGCACCGCTTCCGCCACCCCTATCTCTCCGTCCCTGACATTGTTCCGACGATGGTGAAGGCGGGCGAGTGGGCGGTCACGTACCCGGCCGAGTGCCGGATTGGGATCGCGGTGCTCTACCAGCCGGTGCAGGCGGACGCGGACGGCTGGGGCTCGGACGTGCGCGCGGAGGTGGAGGGCTGGGTCGCCCGCGCGGCGGCGGCCGACTCGTGGCTTGCCGAGCATCCCCCGCGGATCGAGTGGTGGCCGAACGGCGTGATGCCGATGGAGATCCCCGAGGACGAGCCGATCGTTGCCGTGATGCGCGAGGTAAACCGCGACCTTGGCCTCCCCGACCGGCTGCACGGACTCGACTCCTGGTATGACGGGGCGACGTTCACGCAGTTCGCCGCGACGCCGTCGATCGGCTACGGCCCCGCGGGCTTCTCCCCGGACGGCGCGAAGATAGCGCACACGATCGACGAGCACGTCCCGGTGGACGATCTCGTCACGGTTGCGCAGGCGCTCGCCGTCGCGGCGCTCCGCTTCTGCGGCACCGCCTGACGGATCGGCAGCGGGGGGCGGTCGCGCCGCCCGACGGATTCGAGCGCGGCTCTACCGACTGCGCGGGCGCGTAGCCCGTTGTTGCGCGCGCGTTTCGTAGCGCAAAGAGAGAGGCCCACTGCTGCGGGCCTCTCTGCACGGCTGGGGGCTTGCTGCCTGGGCTACGAGCAGCCGGTGTTCGTACCGCAGTCGCGGCATGTGTAACAGGAGCCAGTACGCACCATGCGGCCGCCGCAGCGGGCACACTCGACCGCGTCCTCCCACTGGTTGAAGAGTGCCGTCTGGCCCTGCGGCGCCGACTCCATCGCCGCAGCCGCGAGGCCCGCGCCCGGGTTCTCGCTGTAAGCGGCCGCAAGGCGGGCCTTGACCTCGGGGGTCAAAATTCCCGCCTCCTCCTGCTGGTCGGCAGTAAGGAATTTCTTCCCCATCCAGCGGAAGATGTAGTCCACGAGCGACTTCGCGATTCGGATGTCCGCGTCGTTCGTCACCCCGCTCGGCTCGAAGCGCATGTGGCTGAACTTCGAGACGTACACCTCAAGCGGCACGCCGTACTGGAGCCCGAGCGAGACGGAGATCATGAACGAGTTCATGAGGCCCGCGAGTGTCGTGCCCTCTTTCGCGATGTCCACGAAGATGTCGCCGGCGGTGCCGTCTTCGAACAGGCCGACGTGGATGTACCCCTCGTAGTCGCCGACCCGGAACTTGCGGCCAACCTCGGTGCGGTCGTCTGGGAGCCGCCGCCGCGCGGGATGCGCATCCCCGACGGGGAGGAGTTGCGGCTGGCCCCTGTCGTCTCTCGCGGACGAGAGCGGCTGCGCGACCTTGCAGTTGTCGCGGTAGATCGCGATCGCCTTGACGCCGAGGCGCCACGCCTCGATGAAGAGTTGGGCGACTTCGTCCGCCGAGGTGTGCTCCGGCAGGTTCACCGTTTTCGAGATCGCGCCCGAGATGAACGGTTGCACCGCGCCCATCATCTTCACGTGCCCCATGTAGTGGATCGCGCGCTCGCCGACGGCGCAGTCGAACACCGGGTAGTGCTCGCTCTTGAGGTACGGCGCTCCGACGACTCCCCCGCGCTCGTCGATGAACGCGACGATCTCGTCCACCTCGCCGGGCGCGTAGCCGAGTTGGCGGAGCGCCATCGGGACAGTGCGGTTGACGATCGTGATCTCGCCGCCGCCGACGAGTTTCTTTGACTTGACGAGCGAGAAGTCGGGCTCCACTCCCGTCGTGTCGCAATCCATCATGAAACTGATCGTCCCGGTCGGCGCGAGCACTGTGGCCTGCGCATTGCGGAACCCGTGCACCTCGCCGATCTCAAGCGCCTCGTCCCAGGCACGCCGTGCCGCCTCAAGGAGCTTCTTCGGCACTGCGTCGGGGTGCTGGATGTTCCCGACCGCGGCGCGATGCCTTGCGATCACGCCGATCATCGGGGCGCGGTTTTCCTGGTAGCCCGCGTGCGGCCCCATCCGCCGGGCGACCTCCGCCGACTTGCGGTACGCGCGCCCCGTCATGAGCGCGGTGATCGCTGCGGCGTATGCGCGGCCCTCGTCCGAATCGTATGGAAGCCCGTCCGCCATCAGGAGCGCGCCGAGGTTCGCGTACCCGAGTCCGAGCTGGCGGAACTTCTTCGCGTTGCGCCCGATCTCCGGAGTCGGATAGGAGGAGTAGCCGACGACGATCTCCTGGGCGAGGAACATGACATCGACCGCGTGCTCGAACCGCTCGACGTCGAACGACCCGTCCTCTTTGCGGAACTTGAGGAGGTTGAGCGACGAGAGGTTGCACGCCGAGTCGTCGATGTGCATGTACTCCGAACAGTTCGCGACGACGACTCCGTCCACGATATATGAGTGGTGGAGCGGCTCGGTCAGGTTGTAGACGACTTCCTGTCCGTCCACCTCGCGTGTCACGAGCGTTGTGCCGGGTTTGGTGGCGTAGCGCCCAGTCTCGGCGATGAGCGCCTCAAGGGCCGCCTGCTTACGCGGCGCCGAAAACCCGATCGCCGCAGCGAACCGCTCAAGGTCGGAGCCCGTGATCCGGAGGTCCCACCCCTGCTGCGAGTCGTAGGACACGGCGGTGCCGTCCTTGCGGACGTACGAGAACGGGCCCTGTTCGGTGTCGCCGGTCGCGTAGATGCGGCTGCGGATCCCGAAACTGGAGAGCAGGCGTGCGACGTCGCGGAGCAGGCGCTGACTGCGGCTGGCGAGTCCGGCGTAGCGGTTCGCCTTCCCGTGCTCGCCCCGGGCAACGCAGCCATCCGCTCCGAAGAGGCCGCGCAGGAATGCCGCCTGCGCTTCCGTCGGGGCGGTGAAGACCGCCGCGGGCACGCGCTTGTCCGCCGCACGCGCCGACGACGCGCCGAGGCCACGGAAGAGGTCACGGACAGCCTCGCTGCCGACGCGGAGTTGCACCGTACCGTTCGCCATTCGTTGGTGCGAGACGCCGCCGACGAGTTCGCGCAGTATCCCCTCGTGCGAGCCGCAGAGGCCGTCCTCCACGTCGTCTCCGCCGTAGACCCAGTCGATTCGCCGCTCGGTGAGGCAGCCGTCCCCGACCAGATGGCCGAGAATCTCGGCGAGGCCTTCGCTCCACCGTTCGGGCAACTCGCGGAGGGTCTTCGTGCCACCGCGGCTGAACGAGGTCGCGAGAGCCTCGACGCGCACGGGGAGCACCCACGTCACAGCGTCGGTCGGCGTGGGGGAGTCGTTGAGCAGAACGACGTCCGCCTCCGTTAGTTCCTCCGCACGCACGTAGCCGCGAGTGACGGTCCAGAGCCGGTGGTTCGGCGTGCAGCGCAACTCCTGGCCGTTCGCGAACGTCAGGCGTACGATTGGCTTCACGCCGTTCCGCATCACCGCGAGCGGGACGGTTGCAACGACCCCCTCGCCCGGCTCCTCGGCTGTCGCGCGATGGGTGTAGACGCGGAACTCCTCGCCCTCCCGGGCGAGCCGGTAGAGTTCCTCGAACGGAACGAGGCCTCTCGTCGTGTGGACTCGGGCATCGCCCGGGAAGCAGGGATTCGACGCGTTGATCCGGCCCGTGTTCGGGCTCGTATGCCACGCATTGATCGTCGTGTCGTACTGGACACCTGGATCGGCGCATTCCCACGCTGCGGCCGCCATGTCCTTCAGCAGTGCCCGCGCCCCGACTGTCTCGACGACCGAGCCGTCGGTGCGCGCGGTGAGGCTCCAATCGCTCCCCTCGACGACCGCCTCCATGAAGGAGTCCGAGACGCGCACTGAGTTGTTCGCGTTCTGATACTGGATCGAGGCCCAGTCCGGCGAGTCGAGCGACATGTCGTACCCGGCCTGTTCGAGCACCCGCGCCTTGCGCTCCTCGCGCGCCTTGCACCAGATGAACTCGTCGATATCAGGGTGATCGATGTCGAGCACGACCATCTTCGCGGCCCGCCGCGTCTTACCGCCCGACTTGATCGTTCCCGCCGAGGCGTCGGCACCGCGCATGAACGAAACCGGGCCCGAGGCGTGGCCGCCCTTTGAGAGTTGCTCCTTCGACGAGCGGATGCGAGAAAGGTTGAGACCCGAGCCTGAGCCGCCGCAGAAGATGATCCCCTCGCGTCGGATCCAGTCGAGGATCGACTCCATCGAGTCTTCGATCGAGAGGATGAAGCACGCCGAGCATTGCGGCGCTTCCTCGAAGCCGACGTTGAACCAGACGGGCGAGTTGAAGGAGGCGACCTGGTTGACGAGGATCGCGCTCAGTTCGGCGTGGAACGTGTCCGCTTCTTCGTCGCCGACGAAGTAGCCGCCGTCGCGCCCCCAGCCGGTGATCGAGTCCGCGACCCGGCCGACCATCTGCTTGACAGAGCGCTCTCGTTCAGGAGAGGCCATCCGGCCACGGAAGTACTTCTGCGCGACGATGTTCGTCGCGGTCTGCGACCAGAAGCGCGGGAACTCAACGTCGCGCTGTTCGAATGCGGGACCGTTTCGGCCCGGGATGAGCGCGTGCCGGATCTCCCACTCGAACTCGTCGAGTGGATCGCGACCGGGGACGGTGAAGAAGCGCGGCGGGGCGACGCTCGCTTCCCCGTCTGCGACGCCGTTGACGAAATCGCCCTGCGCCTGCGGTGCTGCTGTGGTCGCGTCCTTGGCGGTCGCCATGCCATCCTCCGTTGCCGAACTGTGGTCGAACTCCTCCCCGCCGCGCGTTGCTGCTCACGGGGTGGGGACACGGAAGGGTAGGACGCGGGTCGGACGGTTCTACCCTCCGAAGAAATACCTGCAAATCATGTGATTCTTTGGATCAGTCCCGCTTCACCATGATATCGGTCCGCTCAGCGCCCGCGCGGCTCGGCGCATGACTTCGGCCGCGCGACGCCGACGGCTACAGCTCGCCGTCGCCCGCGCGTGCACTGCGGCGGCGCTTCAGGTACCCCACCCCGCCTGCCGCGAGGAGGAGCAGGGCAAGCGCTCCGAGCAGGATGAGCGGCACCGGCAGCGCAGACGGGCCTGACGTGTCGATCGTGCCGCCCGCGACTTCCTGTGTGCCCTCGCCCGTCCCCGCTCCGGTCGGATCGACACCGGTTGGGTCGCTCCCGCCCGCCGTCGCACCGCCCTTGCCGCCCTTCGAGTCGGCGTCGCCCGGGTCAGGTTTGCCGCGCTTCGCATACGCGAGCGCGCGGAGAATGTCCTCCCTCGCGTTCGAATAGTCGAGCACATCGACCGGGAGCGAGCTGATCGCATCGAGATAACACTGGAGCGGGAAGAGCCGATCGACGCGGCCGTCCTCGTACCAGTCGCCCACAATCTGGTCGGCGCAGCCCTGCCCCGCCGTTGCGGGAGCGGGAGCGATGAGGAACGCGAGGGTCGCTGCCGCCGCCGCCGCGAGGAGCAGGGCCGGGGCCAGACGTCGTGTGGCGAGAGCGCGGGTCAAGATCCGATCAACGGGAGTCTCCCCGGCGCTCATGAGCCGGGAGTGAACGAAGGGTAAACGATGCGCGGGCGAGACGGCAGCGGTGGCCGGACGCCCTGGTAGCCTCGCCCATGGATGGACGCGACTCCTTCGCGCACTCCGTGAGCGGGCGCGCGCTGCGCGCGTCCGCGCCGTTCGCGGCGGCGGCTGCGCTCGCGCTCGCCGTCTTCCACGGCGGCGGCTCGGGCGACACTGCGCTCCCGCTCGTCGGCTCGATCGCGATCGCCCTTGCTGCGCTCGTCCTCGTCGCAACCGGGCGCGCAGCCCTACCTCTGCCCGCGCTCGATCGCGCCGGACGCGTCGCTGTCCTCGCGGGAGCCGGACTCGCCGCCTGGGCCGGGCTCTCGCTCGCGTGGACGACGTCGGGCGAGGAGACCTGGGCGTGGTTCGGTCGGCTGCTCGCGTGCTTCGCGTTCCTCCTGCTCGGCCTCGCGGCCGGTGCCGCGCGGACCGGCACCCGGACTCTCGCCGTCGTGCTCCTCGGGGTCGTCGCCGTCGCGCTTGCCTGGGCGCTCGCCGGACTTGCCGTGCCCTCCTTCCACCCAGACGGCGACCGCGTCGCGCGGCTGCGGGAACCAGTTGAGTACTGGAATGCGCTCGCCCTGCTGGCGGGCTCGGCACTTCCGCTCGCTGTTCTCCTTGCGACCGGGACTCGCGGTCGGGTGCGGAGGGCCGCGGGTTCGGCGCTCGCGTATCTCGCGGTGCTCGCGCTCCTGCTCACCCAGTCACGGGCGGGACTCATCGCAGCGGTTGCGGCGGTCGCAGTCGTGTTGTTGTGCGACCGGGCTCGGATCGAGGCGGGACTCGCACTCGCCACGGGTGCGGTGCCGGCGGCGATCGTGGCGGGCTGGGCGTTCACCAGACCGGCGCTCGTAGAGGACGGAGCGGGCCGCGCCGCGCGCGTGGCGGACGCGCCCTGGTTCGTCGCATTCGCGGCCCTCGGACTCCTTGTCACCGTTGCGATTGCCTGGCGGACACCGATCGCGGCCCTCGCCGTTCGGCGGGCGCGGGGGTTGACGCACCTGCTCGTCGCGCTCGTTGTGGCCGCGGCGATCACGGGTGTGTTCGCGCTCACCGTCGCGGTCGGGAACCCCGTTCGCTGGGCGGGCGACCAGGTCTCAGGCGGCGAATGCGCGAACGATCCGTCGCGCCTCGCGACCCTCTGCGCGAACAATCGGCTCGCCTGGTGGGGGGACGCGCTCGAGCTCGCGCGCGCGCACCCGGTCGTGGGCACGGGGGCCGGGACGTTTGCGATCGCGCGGCTGGGGGTGCGTGACGACGCGATTGCCGTGCGCGAGCCACACAGCGTCCCGCTCCAACTCCTCGCGGATCTAGGCGCCGTTGGGCTTGGACTCGGCGCGGTGTTTGCTGCAGCGATCGGTATCGCGGCACGGCGCGCGATTCGCCGCGCGCGGGCCGAGGAGCGTCGGCTGCTCGTCGCGCTCGCGGCGCTCCCCCTCGTCTGGGGGATCCACGCGCTCGTGGACTACGACCTCGACTTCCTGGCCGTGACCGCTCCCACACTCGTCGTGGCGGGCGCGCTCCTCTCGTGCGGCCGGACCGGGGCGCACCGCAGACGGCCCGGCGGCTCGGTGCTCGCGACCCTCGGGCTCGCTGTGGTTGCCGTGGCCGTCCTCGTCCTTCCCTCGCTCGCAGCCGGAGCCGTGGCCGACGTGTACCGCGCACTCGAGCGTGGCGATGTCGCTGCGGCCGCAGACGCGGCGCGGCTCGCGCGACGCCTCGACCCGGTCGCGCTTGGGCCTCTCTACGCACAGGCCGAGGTGGCTGACGCGGCGGGTGACGCGGCTCGTGCGCTCCAACTGCTCGTGGAGGCGACGGAGCGGCAGCCGCGCGACCCGGAGCCCTGGCTTGCGCTCGGCCGCTATCAGGTCGCCTCCGAGCCGCCGGGGTGGTGCGGGGGCTACGAGGCGCTGAACGAGGCGTACACGCTTGATCCGCGCTCAAGCCGGTGGGTGCCCGGCGGCCCGCTCGACGACGCGCGCGATGCAGTGAACGCTGGGGCCTGCGAACCATGAGCACCCGTCACCCTGTGACCTCTTAGCCTTTTCCGATCCCTCGATCCCTGGTCTTGCTCGTATGATAGCATGTTATTATAGGAGTAACGATCTCGAGAGGGAACGGATTGCGAGAGAGGCAGGAGGACACGAGCTCTGCGGAAGCACGCGTTTAGCCGCCGAGGATGAGTACCGCGTGCGCGCCACGGAGTTGCGACGGGCGGATGTCCTTGAGACGAAGAGCGACATCGGGGGACGGGGCCAGAGGGAGCGAGCGTTCAGCCGCCGAGAATGAGCATCGCGTGCGCGCCACGGAGTTGCGACGGGCGGATCCCGTCGAGCGGGCCCACAATCCGCACCCCGAGGTCTCGCGCGAGGCGCTGCCCCTCAGCAGCGAAGCCGCGGCGGTACATGACAAGCGAGCGCGGATACGGCGCCTCCGGTGCGTTCGCGATGCTGTTCACGCGGTAGCCGCGGCGTCCGGCGCGCTCGGCGACAGCGCCAGCGGCGCCCGTGCGGCCACTCCCGTTGAGGACGATGAGGCCGACCTGTCGCCGGGGCAGCATCGGACCGGATACCTGCGCAGGGACGGGAACAGCCGTCTTCACGACAGCGGGCGCGGGGGTGTGTGCCCGGGTTGCAGCACGTACCGTGGCGGGCAGTTCCCCTCCCTGGACAAGGAGCGCGCCGCCCGCGAGCGCGAGCACGAGCAACTCGAGCGCCGCGACCGCCGCGAGCGCGACCGCGGCGATCCGCCACGGGCGTGCCGGCACGGCGAAGCGTTCCAGGCGATAGGCGTACTCCACGGCTCGGACTCGTTCGTCCGGAGCAGCGCTATTCCTCCCCGGCGAAAGCGCTCCAGGTCGCTGCGAGCCCGTCCGCGAGTGACGTGCGCGGCCGCCAGCCGAGCGCATTCCCCGCGCGCGCCGGGTCAAGCACGCTCCGCTGCAACTCCCCGAGGCGGGCCGACGCAGCCTCAGCCTGGCACACAGTCCCCGCGCAGCGCAGGCACGCCTCCCACAGCTCGACGACCGAGGTCTCGACCCCGGTGCCGACGTTGAACGTGCCGCCCGCTGAGCCGATCGCAGCGAGCATCGCCTCGGCGACATCGCCTGCGTAGACGTAGTCGCGCGTCTGAGTGCCGTCCCCGAAGATCGTTGCGGCGCGGCCGGAACGGATCCGGTCGAAGAAGATCGCGACGACCCCGGCCTCGCCATGCGGGTCCTGGCGTGGCCCGTAGACGTTCCCGAGCCGGAGCGAGACGTGGCGGGTGCCGCGCAGGCGGTTCCAGGTCCGGAGGTACTCCTCCGCAGCAAGCTTCGAGGTGCCGTAGGGGGAGAGCGGGGTGCGGGGCGCATCCTCGTTGACCGGCCCGTCGCACTCGCCGTAGATCGCTCCCCCCGTGGAGGCGAAGACGACCTGCGCCTCGTGCGGGCGCGCGGCCTCAAGCACGCGGATCGTTCCGATGACGTTCGCGAGGCCATCGGCGGCAGGGTCGGCGACGGAGGCCCGCACATCGATCTGGGCGGCGAGATGGAGGACAACCTCCGGCCGGAGTTCGTCGAACAGGTCATCGAGCGGCCGCGTGATGTCGCACACGTGCAGCGTGGCGTTCGCGGGCACGTTCGCGGCGCGGCCGCGCGAGAGGTCGTCCACGACGTGGGTTTCGTCGCCTCGCGCAACGAGCGCCCCGGCGACGTGGGAGCCGATGAACCCGGCCCCGCCGGTGACCACCGCCCGCATCCTCGTATCCTAGGCGCTGTGTTCGTGACCTTCGAGGGGATCGACGGCTCGGGCAAGTCCACCCAGGCGCTGCTCCTCGCCGAGGCGCTGCGGGCGGATGGCCGGGAGGTCGTCCTCACGCGCGAGCCGGGCGGGACTCCGCTCGGCGAGCAGGTGCGCGAACTCCTCCTGCACGGGGATCACGTTTCGGCCTGGGCGGAGGCGGCCCTCTACGCGGCCTCGCGGGCACAACACGTAGCGGAGGTAATCCGGCCGGCGCTCGCCCGGGGGGCGACCGTCATCTGCGACCGCTACCTCGACTCGTCCGTCGCCTACCAGGGCGCGGGCCGGGGACTCGGGGTCGAGGCAGTGCGGACGCTGAACCTCGCCGTCACCGGCGGATTGCTCCCCGACCGAACCTTTCTGATCGAGATCGACGGCGCGACCGCCACGGCCCGGGTCGGGGAAACACGCGACCGGATCGAACGGGACGGCGCCGCGCTCTGGGATCGGGTTGCGGCGGCCTACCGGGAGTTCGCGGCGGCGGAGCCCGACCGATTCGTCCGGGTGGACGGGTGTCGTCCGGCCGAGGCCGTCGCAGCGGAGATCCGTGGTTTCTGCGGCTGATTCCACCGCGCAGCCAGCTGCGGAGCGGCTCCTCGCTGCCGCGCTTGCGGGGCGGCCGGCGCATGCGTATCTCTTTCACGGCCCGCGTGGGGTCGGCAAACGCACCGCGGCC
Source organism: Thermoleophilia bacterium (assembly GCA_009694305.1). Lineage (GTDB taxonomy): Bacteria > Actinomycetota > Thermoleophilia > Gaiellales > Gaiellaceae > Gaiella. Next base: position 32,414 of record SHVL01000006.1, on the reverse strand, counting down.
CGCGCCTTCGCCGGTGATCTGCTCGGTGACCGGCGACGGGTGGCAGCGGGGACACACCCCGACCTGCGGGTGGTGGAGGCGCTCGGCGACATGATTCGGATCGACGCGATTCGCGCGCTTCACCACGACCTGCACCTGCGCCCCTTCGAGGGCGACCGTCGGGTGTACCTTCTGCTCGACGCGCACCTGCTGAACGACGACGCGGCCGACGCGCTACTGAAGGATCTTGAGGAGCCACCCGCGTATGCGACTCTCGTCCTCGTCGCGGACACGCTCGGGCCGATCCCCGACACGATCCGTTCGCGCTGTCAACTCGTACCGTTCCGTCCGCTGCCGGAGCAGGCGGTGCGCGCCTGGGTGGACGCGCAGGAGTCGGGGCTTGGGGAGGATGAGGTGCGGGCGATCACCCGGAGCGCCTCGGGTCGACTGGATCGCGCTGCGCGACTTCTGGACGGCGGTGCCCGGGCGCGCCGCGCAGCGCTCCTTGAGGTTGCCCGCTCAGCCTACCGGGGCGAGGGGTTCGACCCGGCGGTCGGGGCCACGGTCGTGGCGCACGCAAGCGCGGCTGCGGGCGCCGAGGCTGGCGAGCGCGAGAAGACAACGGTCGCCGCGCTTGATCTTTCCACCCGTGAGGCGGAGCAGCGGGTGCGCCGGGCGACTCGGGGAGCGGAGCGGGACGAGCTGCTCGCCGCGCTCGGGGAACTTGAGTCGTGGTTCCGCGACCTCGTCGTCGTCTCGGCCGGGGCGGAGGGGGCGGTCGTAAACGCCGATCGGCTCGCGGAACTGCGCGAGGATGCGCCGCGCGCGGCGGCGGGAGCGGCGGCTGCGGCGGAGGCGGTGCGCGAGGCGTGGCGGGTCGCAGAGGAGTTAAACGTCAACTCCTCGCTCTGGGTTGAGGCGCTCTTCGTACAGGTCAAGCGAGCGTTCGGGTAGACCGCCGCCGAAGGCGGCGGTCTACCCGCTCAGAACGCGCCCGCGTAGCCGTTGAGAGCCAACTGCCCGCCAAGGTGCGCGTACAGCACCCTGGAGCCGGGCGCGATCCGGCCGTCGCGCACAAGGTCGATCATGGCCGCAAGTGACTTTCCCTCGTACACCGGGTCGGTGATCATCCCCTCAAGGCGGGCGCCGAGGCGGATCGCCTCGACCGTCTTCGCGTCGGGGATGCCGTACGTCCCAGCGTGCCACTCGTCAAGGAGGATGATTTCCTCCTGTTCGAGTTCGCGGCCGAGAGCGACCGCCTCGGCGGTCGACCGCGCGATCCGCTCCACCTGGTCGCGGGTCTGCGCGGTTGTGGCAGAGGCGTCGATCCCGAGCACCTTCCGTGGCCGCTCCTGTGCGGCGAAGCCGACGATCATCCCCGCTTGGGTTGAGCCGGTGACGGAGCAGACGACGATCGTGTCGAAGAAGAGTCCCAGTTCTCGCTCCTGCTCGGCGACCTCCATCGCCCAGGAGGCGAAGCCAAGCCCTCCGAGCGGGTGGTCGGAGGCCCCAGCGGGGATCGCGTACGGCTTGCCGCCCGCGGCCTCGACGGAGGCGAGCGCTTCCTCCCAACTGGGGCGGAAGCCGATGTCGAAACCAGACTCCGAGAGTCGGACATCCGCACCCATCAGGCGGCTGAGGAGGATGTTCCCGACCTTGTCGTAGACGGGGTCCGGCCACTCGACCCAGTGCTCCTGGACAAGCACGCACCCGAGTCCGAGGTGGGCCGCAACCGCGGCGACCTGGCGGGTGTGGTTCGACTGCACCCCGCCGACCGAGACGAGCGTGTCGCAGCCCTGCGCTAGCGCGTCAGCGGCGAGGTACTCAAGTTTGCGCACCTTATTGCCGCCGTACGCGAGCCCGGAGTTGCAGTCGTCGCGCTTCGCCCAGAGTTCGACCGCGCCGCCGAGGTGGTCGGAGAGCCGCCGCAGCGGATGGATGGGGGAGGGCCCGAAAAGGAGCGGCGTGCGGGGGAAGTCGGAGAGCCGCATCCGCGCCGATCATATGCGCCGCTCGACTCGGCAAACCGAGCGACGTGCCGTGATACTGACCGACGGGGCGGTACCATGCGCCTCCCGCCGACGTAGCTCAGTTGGTAGAGCACATCACTCGTAATGATGGGGTCGGGAGTTCGAGTCTCCCCGTCGGCTTCCCTGCTCCGCCGCCGCGCCATCCGCGGCGGGCACGCACGAGGCGAACGAGGACACCGCGCCGCAGCGGCGGCCGATCCGACGCGGGCATGATGTGTCAGTGCGTCTGACCGAATCCGCGTAGGAGGAACCCATGGCAACGACCGTGACCCCGGGGGTCGAGCCCGTCTATCTCGACGGGGCTTGGCTCGACACCGGCTCCCACCTCGAGGTGCGCTCGCCGTACTCGGGTGAGGTTGTCGCCACCGTCTCGCGCGCAGGCGCCGGCGAGGCCCGCGCCGCCGTCGATGCGGCCGCGCGCGCGCTCGCAGCACCGCTTGCGCCGTGGCGCCGCGCTGAGATCCTCGAGCGCGTGTCGCAACTTCTGCGTGAGCGGCAAGAGGAGATCGCGCAGATCGTCTCAGCCGAGGCGGGGAAGCCGATCCGAAACGCGCGCGTCGAGGTTGCCCGCGCGGCCGGCACACACGCGCTCTCGGCGATCGAGGCCCGCCGACTCTCCGGGGACATGATTCCGATCACCGGCACCGAGCCGGGCGACGGACACGTGGCGTTCACCGTGCGCGTCCCGATCGGGATCATCGGCGCGATCTCGCCGTTCAACTTCCCGCTCAATCTCGTTGCGCACAAGGTCGCACCGGCGATCGCCGCAGGCTGTCCCATCATCTTGAAGCCCGCGAGCCAGACCCCGGTGAGCGCGCTGCGGCTCGCCGCGCTCTACGAGGAGGCGGGCCTGCCCGCCGGCTGGCTTCAGGTGATCCCGGGCGCCGCCGCCGCGATCGGCGACGTGTTCGTCTCCGACGACAGGGTGCGGATGATCACCTTCACCGGCTCGGCGGAGGTCGGCTGGGAGATCAAGGCGCGGGCCGCCCGCAAGAAGGTCGTGCTCGAACTCGGAAACGCTTCCCCGGTCATCGTCGCGCCGGACGCCGACCTCGAACTGGTCGCCCGCAAGGTCGCGACCCACGCCTATTCCTACGCGGGGCAGACGTGCATCTCGATCCAGCGCGTGATTGCGCATCGAGACGTGATCGACAGCCTGACCGCGCTCCTCGTGCCGCAGATCGACGCGCTCAGGGTCGGCGATCCTGCCGAGGAAACGACCGACGTCGGCCCCCTGATCGACGCGGAGAACCGCGACCGCGTCCTCGAGTGGATCGAGGAGGCCGTGCAAGCCGGGGCGACCGTGCTCTCGGGCGGAGTCGTCGAGGCGGGCGTGATCCGACCGACACTTCTCGCGAACGTGCCGCTCCACCTGCGCGTCTGCCGCCAGGAGGTGTTCGGGCCGGTCTGCACGCTCATCCCGTACGACACGCTCGACGAGGCGCTCGCGCTCGCGAACTCGACCGAGTACGGCCTACAGGCAGCGATCTTCACCCGTTCGATCGCGCCCGCGCTCGCTGCTGTCCGCGCACTTGAGTTTGGGAGCGTGATGATCAACGAGGCGCCCGAGTACCGGGTTGACCAGATGCCCTACGGCGGCACGAAGGCCTCCGGGAACACGAAGGAGGGCCCCGGTTACACAGTGCGCGAGATGACGGAGGAGCGGCTCGTCGTTCTCGCCACCGGCTGAGCGACCCCGCGGCCGGATAGCGTCGGCCCGATGAGCGACGAGCGGCGCTGGCGCGAACGCAGTCTGTGGCTTGACGTGCTGCCCGGGTCGCTCGGGCCGAGGCTCGCGCTCCCCGGCGACCGCGCGTACGACGTCGCGATCGTCGGCGCGGGCTTCACCGGCCTCTGGACGGCGTACGCGCTTGCGGTCGCCGACCCGGCCCTGCGGATCGTCGTGCTCGAGGCAGAGACCGCGGGCTTCGGCGCCTCCGGCCGGAACGCGGGCTTCGTCTCGGCTGGGATCGCGGGGCAGGCAGCGGTCTACGAGCGGCGGGCGGGGCTTGAGGGGGTGATCCGCGCCGAGCGGGCGATGGTTGAGGGGATCGACTGGATCGGCGCCGTGGTGGCAGCGGAGGGCATCGCCTGCAGCTGGGTCAAGGGCGGCTCGCTCCGGGTCGCGACGAGCGCGCCGCAACTTGCGCGCGTGCAGGCGGGACTCAAGGAGAAGCGCCGCCGCGGGCTCGGGCCGGCGGATACCTCCTTCGTGACCCTGGAGGAGATCCGCGCACGGCTCGCGATCGAGGGCGCGCTCGGAGGCGTCTTCACCCCGCACTGCGCACGCGTCAACCCGGCGGCACTCGCGCGCGGACTCGCGGAGGCGTGCGAACGGCACGGGGTCACGATCCACGAAGAGACGCGGGTGACCCGGATCGCGCCACGACGCGCTGAGACCCTGCGCGGCACCGTGACGGCAGAGGTGGTCGTCCGTGCGACCGAGGCGTACACGGGCGGAATCCACGGGCACGGACGCCGCTTCCTCCCGCTTGCGACCCGGATGATCGCGACTGAGCCGCTCCCCGCCGCTACGTGGGCGGCGCTTGGCTGGACGGGCTGTGAGACGATCGCCGACCAGGCGCACCACTTCGTCTACGGCCAGCGCACCCCGGACGGGCGGATTGCGCTTGGCGGGCGCGGGCTCGCCTACCGGTCCGGAAGCAGGATCCGCGAGGAGGACGAGCGCGACCCGGCGGTCGGCGAGCGGCTCGTCGAGGCACTCCACCGGCTTTTCCCCGCCGCGCGCGACGCCGCGATCACGCATCGCTGGGGCGGGGTGTTCGGCGCCCCGCGCGACTGGAGCATGGCTGTCCGGTTCGAGCGGGCGAGCGGGCTTGCGACCGCGGGCGGCTACGGAGGCCACGGCGTCGTCGCCTCGAGCCTGGGCGGCAGGACGCTCGCCGATCTTGTCCTCGGTCACGAGAGCGACCTCGTCACCCTGCCCTGGGTCGGGCACGAGCAGCCCCGCTGGGAGCTGGAGCCGCTCCGCTGGCTCGGTGCACACGCGGTTGCGACCGTGCTCGCGTCGGCCGACCGGGTCGAGGCTCGTACTGGCCGCGCCGCGCGCCGCTCGCGTCTCGTCGCTCGCCTCGCGCCGGGGCGGTGAGCGCTGCCCTGCCCGCACCGCGTCGCTTGCTCCGCGCCGGAGCAGTGCAGACCGCTCCGCTCGCTACGATGTAGCGCATCGACCTCGGGCTCTATCTCCTTTTCCTTGTCCCGCCGATGCTTATCGGCTTCGCGGTGCAGGGCTGGCTGCGCTCAGCCGTCCGGCAGCAGTTGAAGGTGGCCGGCTCGACGGGGCTCACGGGTGCGGAGATCGCGCGCGCGATCCTCGATCGCAACGGACTCCACGCGGTTCCGGTTGAGCCGGCCGGGGGCGGAGCGCTCTCCGACCATTACGACCCGCGCAGCCGTTCCATCCACCTCTCGGCGGACGTGTTCGCGGGACGCTCGGTTGCGTCAGGCGCGATCGCCGCGCACGAGGTCGGGCACGCGATCCAGCACGCGACCGCCTACAGCGCGTTCCGCGCGCGGTCGGCGATGTTCCCCGTCGTCAACATCGCGTCGCAGGCTTGGCTCTTGCTCCTCCTCGTCGGCGCCTTCATGCAGATCGCAGGCGCCGTCGAACTCGCGCTTCTGCTCTTCGGGATCGTCGTCCTCTTCCAGCTCGTCACGCTCCCGGTCGAGTTCGATGCCTCGAAGCGCGCGCTTGCGCAGTTGCGCGGCGTCGGGCTTGTGTCGGTGGCGGAGACGGGCGGCGCACGCAAGGTGCTCACCGCTGCCGCGCTCACGTACGTCGCGGCAGCCCTCGCTGCGGTCGCGCAGCTCGCGTACTTCGCGATGATGTTCCTCGGCCGGCGCGACTAGGTTCCGTCCTCGTGCGGACGCTCGCGCACATCCTGCGCGTGGGCGCCGTTGTCGCACTGGCCCTCTTCGTCGGGACGTGGCTCGCAGACGAGCCGCCCCGCCCGCCTGAGTCCGAGCCGATCCCGCTCGAGTCCGCCCCCGGGCCCGAACCGCCGCCGCCTCCGAAGCCGCGGGCGCCGTCGCGGCTCGTCACGATCGCAGCGACCGGCGACATCCTGATGGGGACGGACACGATCCTCCCCCCGAATGCGGGCCGTGGCTTCTTCGCGGACGTGCAGGCTGACCTGGCCGGGGACGTCGTGCTCGGCAACCTCGAGGGGACGTTCGCCTCGGGCGGGATCCCGAAGTGCCAGCGCGGGAGCGAGGGGTGCTACGTCTTCCGGACGCCGCCCAACTACGCGTGGCGCCTGCGCGAGGCGGGCTTCACCGTCATCAACCTCGCGAACAACCACGCGTACGACTACGGCCAGCCAGGGCTCGACGAGACGGTCGCCGCAGTGCGCGCCGCCGGACTCGCGCCGACCGGGCTCCTCGAGCGGTTCGCCCTGCAACGGGTTGGGGACGTACAGGTCGCCGTGGTCGGGTTCGCGCCGTACGTCTGGACGAACTCGCTGCGCGACCTCCCCGCAGTACGGCGGCTTGTGCGTCGAGCGGCGGCGAAGGCTGATGTTGTCGTCGTGACGATGCACGCAGGCGCGGAAGGGGTCGCGAACCGTCATGTCCGGCCAGAGAACGAGAGCTACCTCGGCGAGGAGCGCGGGAACGTCGTCGCGTTCGCGCGTGCTGCGATCGACGCGGGCGCCGACCTCGTCGTCGGCCACGGCCCGCACGTGCTCCGTGGGATGGAGTGGTACAGGGGCCGCCTCGTCGCGTACTCACTCGGGAACTTCGCCGCCTACCGCGTCTTCGAGTTGGGCGGAGCCCTTTCCGAGGGCGCGATCCTCCGCGTCACGCTCCGCGCCGACGGGACGTTCGAGACGGGAACGCTCGTTGCGACCCGGCTTGTCGAACCCGGACTCCCCGTGTTTGACCCTGATGGTGCCGCCCACCAGACGGTGCGCTCCCTCTCCCGCGCGGACTTCGGGGCGCGGGCGGTACGCCTCTCGCCGGGCGGAATCATCTCGGGCCCACCCGCCTGAGCGCCTACCGCGCGTTGACCACCCGGCCATCGGTGTGAACCCCCATGCGACAGGAGGAGAGCCCTCCCTGCGCGAACCACGTGTTGACCTCCAGCAACGGGCCTCTGATGTTCCGAGAGTGCTCCTGTGCGAAACTCGGGGCAAGAGGGAGGAGGAACAGTGAGCGAGAACATCCGTCCGCTGAGTGAGCGTGTAGGCACCCGCCTGCGGCGCCGCAGAGTGCCCGCCGCACGCCTGATCGGGGCGCTTGGGCCTGCGACGATTGTCGGCGGTGTTGCTTGGGGGTTCCTCCAGCCCTACCGGATCGTCTTTCTCTCGGGCGAGGCGCTGAGCGTCTACGACTGGATCGTGCAGCCGCCGCTTCTCGTCATCGCGGTCGGACTCGTGTTCTCGTTCGCGGTCGTACCGGGACTTCTTCAGGATCTTGAGGGCGATGACCCCACGCGCTGAGATCGCCCACTGGGTGTTCGCGTCCGTCTTCCTCTTTATGGGACTCCTCCTGCTCGCCGAGGCGATCGTCGGGTCCGAGGTGTTCCGCCGCCGCTCCTGGCGGGCGCATGCGTGGCCGCTCCTCGCGATTGCTGGCGGAGTCTTGCTCTGGGTCGTCACCGTCCTCTCCACGTTCTCGACCCTCCACGTGACGGCGCACGCGCTTTGGGCGCAGGCGGCGATGATCGCCGGCGGCGTCCAACTCGCGGTCGTGCGCGGCAAACTCTCAGACCCGCGCTGGTCGCTCGTGACGGCGACCGCGATTCTCCTCTCGGGCGTCTCATTCATCGTCCACGAGCAGAACGCATGGTTCTTCGCGCGCTCCGCCTTCCTCCACCACCTGCTCGGCTGGACGCTCGTCGTTGCGACGATCTTCCCGCTCCTCCATGCATTTCGGCCGCGCCGCGGCTGGCAAGCGGGGCTCGCGCTCACATTCGTTGCGATGGCGGTGATGCTCTTCGCCGACCGCGACGTCGCCCCCATCTTCGGGCACCTTTCGCCCGACGCGGCGCGCATCGGGCAGGCGACGCCGTGAGACGGCTCGTGGCGTTGTTTGCGCTCACTGCGCTCGCCGTGCCGGTGGCGGCCTCGGCGCACGCGACGCTTCGGGTCGCGAGTCCGGCCCCGCAGTCGCGGCTCGCCGCGGCGCCTGCCGTGATCCGGCTCTCGTTCGACCAGGCCGTTTCGATTGGGCGGTCGCCGATCCGGGTGTTCGCCGCGGACGGAACACGTCTCGACGGAGCGCCCCGCCTCGTTGACGAGGGCCGTGCGGTCGAGGTGCCGGTTACGGGATTCAAGGACGGCGCGGCGTACACGGTGCGCTGGCAGGCAGTCTCGCCGGACGGTCACACGATCTTCGGTGTCTACACGTTCGGGCTTGGCGTGGAGCCACCGCCGCCGACTGAGGCGGTCGGCGCGAGCGGGCCGACCTGGAGTGACGATCTCGTCCGCCTTGCGCTCTTCGTCGGGTTCGCGCTCTCGGTGGGCGTGATCGGCTTCCGACTGCTCGTGCTTCCCGCCGCGGTGCCGATCGCGCTTGAGCGCAGAGTGCATCTCGTCTCGACGGTGGCGGCATTCGCCGCGATCGATGCGGGCGTGGCGGGGCTCGTGCTGCGCGGCCAGGACGCGCTCCAACTCTCGTTCGTCGATCTCCTCTACGGCGACCTTTCGCCGCTCGCCGAGCGGACGCGCTTCGGCGTTGCATGGATGGTGACGACGGTTGGACTAGGGGCGCTCGCTGCCCTCCTTCTGCTCGCCTGGGTCCTCGACCGTCCGCAGCTGCGGCGACCGGCCTTCGTACTTGGACTCCTGCTCCTCACCGCGTATCCCTTGTCCGGACATCAGGCGACTGCCGTCGGCTCGGGGCTCGACGAGCGATTTGCCGACTGGGCGCACCTCACCGCTGCGACCCTCTGGGTCGGCGGCCTCGTTGCGCTCGCAGCGATCGTGTGGCCGCTCGCGCCCGAGTTGCGCCGTGCCGCCTTCGTCCGCTTCAGTCGCCTCGCGACGGCGTGCGTCAGCGTCCTCGTCGCAGCCGGGACCTACGTCGCGATCGACCGCCTGCCCGACGTCGCCGACGCGTGGGAGACACCGTACGGGCGCGTGCTCCTCGTCAAAGTCGCCCTCGTCTCGGTCGCGCTCGCGTGGGGGGCGGGCCACCGCTTCGTCGTGCTGCCGCGCCTGGAGCGTGGCGGCGAGACGGGCGGTGTCGTGCGGAGTCTTCTGTGCGAGAGCACGGTGGTGATGGCGGTGCTCCTCCTCGCTGCGATTCTCGTGAACACGAGTCCGCCCGCCTGACCGGCGTAGACTGGCCGGGTGCGGCCGCTGCTCGACTACCGCTCCGAGTTTCCGATCCTTGAGCAGACGACGTACCTAGTGAACCATTCGCTCGGTGCGATGCCGCGGCGGGCGGAGGAGCGGCTCGCGGAGTACGCGCGTCTCTGGCGCGAGCGCGGGATCCGCGCCTGGAGCGAGGGGTGGTGGCAGACCCCGATGACGGTCGGCGACCAGGTAGGCCGGATCGTCGGTGCGCCCGCCGGCTCCACCGTCATGCACCAGAACGTCGCGATCGCGGAGGCGGTCGTCCTCAGCGCCTTCCTCCCGGTCGATCCGGCGCGGAACCGGGTCGTGTACGAGCGCGGCAACTTCCCTTCGGTGCGCTACCTCTACCAGGCGCAACCGGGACTCGAGGTCGTTGTCTGCGAGTCGGAGAGCGCAATCCTCGACGCGATCGACGAGCGCACGCTGCTCGTCCCCATCTCGCACGTTCTCTATAAGACGGCGGAGATTCAGGCACTCGAGCCGATCGTCCGGCGCGCCCACGAGGTGGGTGCCCACGTGGTCCTCGACTGCTACCAGTCCGCAGGGATCGTCCCACTCGATGTCACCGCGCTCGGTGTCGCTTTCGCGGTCGGCGGTTCTGTGAAGTGGCTCTGCGGAGGACCCGGGAACGGCTGGCTCTATGTGCGGCCCGACCTTTCGGAGCAGCTTGAGCCGACGTTCACCGGCTGGCAGGCCCATGAAGCGCCGTTCGGGTTCGAAGAGGAGATGCGTTACGCCCCGGGTGCGGCGCGCTTCCTCACCGGGACGCCGAACGTCCCCGCCCACTTCGCGGGCACCGCCGGCTACGACTTGATCGAGGAGATCGGGGTGGCCCGGATCCGCGAGAACAGCCTGCGGCAGACGCAACTCGTGATCGATCTTGCGGACGCGGCGGGCTTCGAGATCGTGAGCCCGCGTGATCCTGTCCGCCGTGGCGGCACCGTCACCGTGCGTGTCCCGGACTTCCCGGCCGTTCATTGTGAGTTGTCGGAGCGGCAGATTCTCTGCGACTTCCGCCCGGAGACGGGAATCCGACTCGGGCCGCATTACTTCACGACCGACGACGAAATCGGCTTTGCGATGGAGCAGATCGGCGAGATCCTCGCGACCGGCGCCCACGAGCGCCATCGCGGCGCCGTCGCGATCCATTGAGTACCGCCAGAGCGCCCGAGCGGATCGGGATCGCGGGCTTCCTCCTCGGCGCTGCCGGGATGTTCGCGACGATGTACTCGACGCAGGCGATCCTGCCCGAGTTATCGCGCGACCTCGGGGTGACGCCGTCGCGCGCGGGGCTCACGATCTCCTCGGTCGTCGTCGCGGTCGCGGTCGGGGCCTGGCTCTGGGGTCCGCTCTCCGACCGGATCGGGCGCCCAGCCGCGATGCGGCTCGCGAGCCTCTGTCTCGTCGTCCCGACCGCGCTCGTCGCGGTCGCGCCGACGCTTGAGACGCTTCTCATCTGCCGTGTCCTCCAGGGCCTCTGCATGCCGGGCCTGCTCGTCGCGGGCGCGCCGTACGTCGTCGAGACGATCGTCCCGCGCGTTGGCGCACGGGCGATGGGCTGGTACGTCGCGGCGCTCGTCGCGGGCGGGCTCGTCGGGCGCGTCGGGGTCGCGCTCGCCGCGGGCGTGGTCGGCTGGCGCCTCGCGCTCGCAGCGCTCGCGCTCCTGCCGCTCGCTTCCGCCGTCGCGATGCGCGGCGCGCTTGAGGACGGCGACCGAGCCCCGCGGAACGGCGTCCCTTGGCGGGCGGTGATCCGGCCTCCGCTCGTCGCGGTCACGCTGGCGGGGGGCGCGCTCTTCTTTTCGTTCGTTGGGGTCTTCACGTACGTCATGTACCGCCTTGTCGAGCCGCCGTTCTCGCTCGACGTGCAGACGGCGAGCCTCGTCTTTCTCGTCTGGGTGTCGGGCGCGCTCGGGCCGGTCGCGGGCCGAGTTGCCGAGCGCATCGGCTGGTGGAGGCTCGCGGTCGGCGCGCTCTTCCTCGCGGTCGTCGGGGTGACGGCGACGCTCACAACGGTGCTGCCGGTCGTTGTTGTCGGCCTCGCGTGCCTCGCGACCGCGACCTTCTCCGGCTACACGGCGGCGCAACTCGGGGTCTCGGACGTCGCGCGCGCAAGCCGCGGTGTCGCGAGCGCCTTCTTCTTCAGCGCCTACTACGCGGCGGGCGCTCTCGGCGCCTACCTCCCGGGGCTCGCGTGGGAGCGCTGGGGCTGGGGCGGGGTCGGGGCGGCAGGGCTCGTCGCGCTTGCGCTCGGGCTCGTCGCGCTCGCGACGCTTGCCCCCCGGTTCGCGAACGCGTCGCCCTGACGTACGCTTCCGCGGTGGACGTCCGGACCCGCTCCGAGTCCTTCCTCGGCCAGATCATCTCGACTGTGGCGTCGAGCCTTGAGCTTGACGAGGTGCTCCGGTCGGTCGTGCGCCTCCTCACCGAGGGGAGTGCGGTACACGCGTGCTTCGTGTACCTCATCGACGAGGCGGGGGACGGGCTCGTACTGCGCGCCGCGTCGGAGCCGTTCGCGGCGCACGTTGGCGCGATCCGGCTCGAACGGGGCGAGGGACTCGCCTGGTGGGCGCTCGAGCACCGCGAGCCGGCGTTCATCAGGGACGACCTCCGCTCCGATCCTCGGGTGAAGTACGTCCCCGAACTTGAGGAGGAGCGCTACGAGTCGCTCGTCGCGGTGCCGCTGAACGCCCGGGACGGCACGGCGATCGGGGCAATCACCGCCCACACCGAAGCGCCACGCGAGTTCACGGACGACGAGGTCGCATTCCTCGTGGGTGCCGCCTCGCTCGTTGCTGGCGCGATCGAGAATGCGCGCCTCTACGGCGCGATGCGCGGGCGCGTGACCGAGTTGGAGGCGCTCACGCGGCTCGCGGAAGCGCTCGCGGCGGCCGACACGCTTGAGCAACTCCTGCCGGCGGCGACGGAGGGCGCCCGCGCGCTGCTCGGGGCGAGCGCCTGCCATCTCTACCTCATTGAGCCGGGCGGGGAGGAACTTGCTCTGCGCCGCTCTGCTCCCTCCGGCGCGCAGGCACCCGCGCGGATTGGACTCGCCGAACTTGGGCCTCAACTTGCGCCGCGCACGCGCCGCGGGCGACTCTCGGTTCCCCTTGTGGCGGAGCAGGAACTCGTCGGGCTCGTGGTCGCGGAGAACTCGCGCGGGGTCGATCTGGCGCGCTCGCTCGCAGGCCAACTCGCGGTCGGGATTCGCAAGGTGCGCCTGATCGAGCGGCTCACCGAGCGGAATCTCGTCAGCGACTTTCTCGATGAACTGGCGGCAGGGCGGTCCGCGGCGGAGCTCGATGGCCGCGCGGTGCGGCTCGGAATCGATCTCGCAACTGCTCACGTTGTCGTTGCGGCGGAACCCGCCTCGGATGTGATCGAAGCGGCGATCCGCTCGGCCTTCCCCGCCGCGCTCGTTGACCAGCGCGAGCAGCGCCTGCGGGCACTCGTCCGTCTACCGCGAGGGGGCGTTGCAGCGTTACACACAGCGCTCGAGCGGGCGCTCTCCGACCAAGCCGCCACGCGCGCGGGACTCTCCAGCCCCTCGACGGCCGGGCGCTACGCCGATGTCTTCAACGAGGCAGCGCAGGCGCTCGCGGGGGCCGCGGTGCTTCCGGGCGGAGGGCAGGTCGTCTCGTTCGCGGACCTCGGCCCGTACCGCTTCCTCCTGCGGATCGCGGACGACACGAACGACCGCGACGAGACGGTCGCACGGGTGGCGCGGCTCGCGGAGTACGACGCGGGGCGGCATACCCACCTGCTCGCGACACTTGAGGAGTTCCTGCGCCGCCGTGGGAGCATCCAGGCGACCTCCGAGGCGCTCTATGTCCATCCGAACACGCTGCGTCAGCGTCTACGGCGGATCGCTGAGTTGGCTGACCTCGATCTGCGGCGGGACGACTGGCTGACGCTCGAGATCGCCGTGAAGCTCGTGCGCCTCAGGGCGGCACGCGAGCGCCGCTGACACACACCATCATGGCGTGACGGATGGAGGGTTCTTCCATTCTGCCGCCCGGTGGCGCCGTGGTAAAAGCATCTGCCACCGACCGAGGAGGATGTATGGCGCCCGCAGCGGATCTCGCCGCGATCAAGCAGGAAGTGGAGCAGCGCGGAATCGAGTTCCTCTTCGCGCAGTTTGTCGATATGTACGCACGGCCAAGCGCGAAGCTCGTGCCCGCGGCGTACCTCGACGACCTCGTCGCCGAGGGAGCAGGGTTTGCAGGGTACGCGGCCGGGGAGATCGGGCAGGTGCCGGCTGACCCGGACATCGCCGCGATTCCCGACCTCGCGAGTTTCACCCCCGTCCCCTGGCAGCCGAACCTCGCGCGCTTCGCGTGCGACATCACGGTCGAGGGCGAGCCGTGGCCGTACTGCCCGCGCACGATCCTGAAGAACGTCGCCGCGAAGGCGCGGGCGCAGGGCTTCGAGTTCAAGATCGGAATCGAGCTCGAGTACTTCCTTGTCCATCAGCGCGAGGACGGCTCGATCGAGGTCGCCGACCGTCAAGACACTCTCGACAAGCCCTGCTACGACATGGCGGGACTGACGCGCCAGTACGACTTTCTGACCACCGTGTCGAAGCACTGCAACACGCTCGGGTGGGGGAACTACGCGAACGACCACGAGGATGCGAACGGCCAGTTCGAGCAGAACTTCCAGTACGCGGACGCGCTCACGACGTGTGATCGCGCGATCTTCTTCCGTTACATGGTGCACACCCTCGCGGAGCAGCGCGGGATGATCGCGACCTTCATGCCGAAGCCGTTCGCGAACCTCACCGGGAATGGGGCGCACTTCCACATGTCGCTCTGGAAGGACGGCGAGAACGTGTTCACGGACGCGAACGACCCGCGCGGACTCGGGCTCTCCTCGCTCGCGTACAACTTCGTGGGCGGTCTGAAGGCGCACGCACGCGCGTACAGCGCGGTCACGGCACCGACGGTGAACTCGTACAAGCGGTTGAAGATAGGTTCGACGACCTCGGGCGCGACCTGGTCCCCCGTGTGGATCTCGCACGGCTACAACAACCGTACGCAGATGCTCCGGATCAACCCGGGCCGGATCGAGGACAGGACGATCGACGGCTCGTGCAACCCGTATCTCGCGGCCGCGGTCATCCTCGCCTCGGGCCTCGACGGGATCGAGCGCGGGATCGAGGCGGGCGATCCGAACACCGAGAACCTCTACACGAAGTCGTACGCGGAACTGACCGCGCGCGGAATGAAGGCGCTGCCGGGGAACCTCCTCGACGCAACGCGCGAGCTGGAGGCCGACGACGTGCTGCGGGCGGCTCTCGGTCGCGGCCGGGACGAGGACTACGTCGACTACTACGTGGCCGTCAAGCGTCGCGAGTGGTCCCAGTACCACGAGCAGGTGACCCCCTGGGAGATCCGGGAGTACCTGACGCGGTTCTAGTAAGAAGATAGAGAAAGCCTCCATATCGGAGGGGGAAATAATGGCGATGCGCGCCAAATCGCCCCCTCCGATATGGAGATACCCTCCATGTAGCCCAGTCGTCGATAGGAGCGGGAGGAGCGTCAGCAACGTGTGCGGGATCGTCGGCCTCTTTGCGAAGTCCACGGAGATTGAGGAGCGACTCGGCGCCCACCTTGGGGCGATGCTTGTGCAGATGTCTGACCGCGGTCCTGACAGCGCGGGCGTCGCCGTCTATCGCGATCCTGCCCCTACCGGATGGTGCAAACTCGCGCTCTACTCGCGCGACCCGCGCGAGGACTGGGCCACTGTCGCGGCTGACCTCCGCTCGGTGTTCGGGGGCTGCGAGGAGCCGGACGTGCGGGCGAGCCACGCCGTTGTTGTCGTGGAGGCGGCGGCGGACGACGCGGCGCGGTGGGTCCACGACGAGCGGCCCGACCTGCGGACGATGAGCGCTGGTCGCTCAATCGAGATTTATAAGGAGGTCGGGCTGCCGACCGACTTCGCCGTTGAGTTCCGACTCCACGACCTGTACGGGTCGCACGGACTCGGGCACACCCGGATGGCGACCGAGAGCAAGGTGACGACGGAGGGTTCGCACCCGTTCTCGACCGGGCTTGACCTCTGCGTCGTCCACAACGGCTCGCTCTCGAACCACAACCGGCTGCGCGCGTCGCTGCGGCGCGAGGGGATCGAGTTCCGCACCGAGAACGACACCGAGGTGGCAGCTGGCTACCTCGCCTGGCGACTGCGCGAGGGGGCGACGCTTCAGGAGGCGCTCGAGGGCTGCCTCTCAGACCTCGACGGCTTCTACACGTTCCTCTGCGGCACGCAGGAAGGCTTTGCGGTGCTGCGCGACCCGATCGCGTGCAAGCCCGCGGTGCTCGCGGAAACGGACGACTGGGTCGCGATGGCGTCTGAGTGGCGGGCGATTGCGGTGCTTCCTGGCGCGTCCGAGGCGCGGATGTGGGAGCCGGAGCCGGGTGTTGTCTATGTCTGGGAGCGCGAGACCGACCGAGCGGCGGTGGCAGCGTGAGCACCGTCACGACAGGGGTCGAGGTTGTCGATCTCGCGGTCACACCGCTCCGCGCATTGAACCAACGGCTCCACGACCTCGCACGCGAGGAGGGGCCGACGCACTGGCGCGTCGTCAACCCGAACGGCGCGCACGCGATCGCTTGCGGACTCGATGCGGACGTCGAGGTCGAGATCGAGGGCCACGCGGGCTACTACTGCGCAGGGATGAACAAGCGCGCCACGGTGCGCATCCACGGCAATGCGGGGACCGGCCTGGCGGAGAACATGATGTCCGGCCAGGTGGTCGTGGAGGGGAGCGCAAGCCAGTCGGCGGGCGCGACCGGCAGGGGCGGCCTGCTCGTCGTCCACGGCGACGCCTCCGCCCGCTGCGGGATCTCGATGAAGGGGATCGACATCGTTGTCAAGGGCTCGGTCGGGCACTTGAGCGCGTTCATGGCGCAGACAGGCCGTCTCGTCGTCTGCGGCGACGCGGGCGATGCGCTCGGCGACTCGATCTACGAGGCCCGCCTTTACGTGCGCGGCACGGTGAAGGGACTCGGTGCCGATTGCATCGAGAAGGAGCTGCGCGATGAGCACGTCGTCGAGGTTGCGGAGCTGCTCAAGCAGGCGGGGATCGCAGATGTCGATCCCGCCTCGTTCAAGCGCTACGGCTCCGCCCGGCAGCTCTACTCGTTCAAGATCGACAACGCGGGGGCGTACTGATGCCGACGTTCGAACCGACGCCGGGCCTGCGCGAGTCGTACCTCTACGATCGGAACGTCATCGCGGAGATCCAGCGCGCCGCGCGCGAAGGGATCTATGACATCCGCGGCTTCGGCGCGAAGCGGAAGTTGCCGCACTTCGACGACCTCCTCTTCCTCGGCGCGAGCGTCTCCCGCTACCCCCTTGAGGGCTATCGCGAGCGGTGCGCGACCGACGTTGTACTCGGAACGCGCTTTGCCTCCAAGCCGATCCACTTGGAGATCCCGGTCACGATCGCAGGGATGAGTTTCGGGGCGCTCTCGGGGCCAGCGAAGGAGGCGCTTGGCCGCGCTGCGACCGAGGTTGGCACCTCGACCACAACAGGTGACGGGGGGATGACCGCTGAGGAGCGCGAGCACTCGGAGACCCTCGTCTACCAGTTGCTGCCCTCCCGCTACGGAATGAACCCAGACGACCTGCGCCGCGCGGATGCGATCGAGGTGGTGATCGGCCAGGGCGCGAAGCCGGGTGGCGGCGGGATGCTGCTCGGACACAAGATCTCCGATCGTGTCGCCGCGATGCGGAACCTCCCGAAGGGGATCGACCAGCGGAGCGCGAGCCGCCACCCCGACTGGACGGGGCCGGACGATCTTGAGATCAAGTTGCACGAGTTGCGCGAGATCACCGACTGGGAGAAGCCGATCTTCGTGAAGATCGGCGCGACGCGCACGTACTACGACACGCAGCTCGCAGTGAAGGCGGGCGCGGACGTGATCGTGCTCGACGGGATGCAGGGCGGCACCGCCGCGACCCAGGACGTCTTCATCGAGCACGCAGGGATCCCGACGCTCGCGGCGATCCCGCTCGCGGTGCAGGCGCTCCTTGAGCTTGGGATGCATCGCAAGGTGCAGCTGATCGTGTCGGGCGGGATCCGGACCGGGGCGGATGTCGCGAAGGCGCTCGCGCTCGGTGCGGACGCGGTCTCGATCGGGGTCGGCGCGCTCATCGCGATGGGTGACAACGCACCCGAGCACGATGAGGAGTACCGCAAGCTCGGGAGTGCGGCCGGCTTCTACGACGACTGGCAGGCGGGTCGCGACCCGACCGGGATCTCGACCCAGGACGAGGAACTCGCGGCTCGCTTCGACCCGGTGGTCGGGGGCCGCAAGGTCGCGAACTATCTGCGCGTGCTCACGCTTGAGGCGCAGACGCTCGCGCGGGCGTGCGGCAAGTCGCACGTCCACAATCTGGAGCCCGAGGATCTTGTCGCGCTCACGATTGAGGCGTCGCTCATGGCGCGGGTACCGCTCGCGGGCATGCAGGCGCCGCTCCTCGACGAGATCGCCGATCGGGTCGCCGCGCGCCTACGCGAGGAGTAGGAGTTCCCGCAGCCCCCGCTCGGGCTAGGCGTCTACCCCTCCCAGCCGAGTGCGCGGGAAACGGCGCGGGCCCGTTCGAGCAGGTGGGGGAGCGCGGCATGGGCCTCGTCCGGCCCGAACCGCACCGACGGGCCCTGCAGCGCGAGGATCGCGGCGAGTGCGCCCGAGGCGGCGAACACGGGCGCGGCGACGGCGTTGAGCCCAGACTCGCGCTCCTCGTAGGCCTCCGCGTACCCCTGCACACGGACGTGCTCGAGTTCGGCCGCGAGGGCGGCGCGGGTGGTGAGTGTCCGTTTGGTGAAGGCGCGGAGCGGCCCCGTCGGCAGCGTCCGCTCGGAGAAGGCGAGCATCACCTTGCCCGCCGAGGTGGCGTGCCCGATCGAGGGCCGACCGAGTTGCGTCACATGCTGGACGTAATGGGCGCTTGGAACGAAGTCCACCGTGATTGCGTCCTCCTCGCCGGGTACGTGCAGGGTCGCGGTCTCGCCCGTGATCCGCACGAGTTCCTCGAGGTGCGGCCGAGCCTCTGTGCGGACGTCGAGTCGGGCGAGCACCGCATTCGCGAGTTGGACGAGCCGGATCCCGAGCCGGTAACGGCCGCTCGCCGCGTCGTGCTCAACAAGACCCGCGTCTGTAAGTGTCCCGAGTTGGCGGGAGACGGTGCTCGCGGGGAGCGCGACCCGCCGCGCGAGTTCGTTCGTCCCGAGGTCACCGTTCTCGGCGAGCGTGTCGAGGATCGCGACCGCACGTTGCGCGGTTGCGATGCGGTGTAACGATGGTTGACGTGGCGCGGGCATCGCGCTACGATCCCGGCGTTGCGTTCAGCGCATTACCGTTGCACATGATGGAACTCTGACACACAATGTCACTTCTCGTCAACTGCCCCAACTGCGGCCCTCGGGAGATCCCCGAGTTGCGCTGCGCGGGGGAGTCCACCTCGCGGCCGAAGACAACGCCGACGGTGCGCGAGTTGAACACGTACGTCTACTTCCGCCGCAACGAGTGGGGCGTGCAGAAGGAGTGGTGGTTCTGCCGTTCGTGTGAGGACTGGTTCCTTGCCGAGCGCGACACCTACTCGAACGACGTGAAGCGCACCTGGCACCCGGAGCCCGCCGCATGAGCAGGCTTGAGGCACGCGACGGCGAGCGGATCGACCGCTCGCAGCCCGTCTCCTTCACGTTCCAGGGCGCGGCGGTCGAGGCGTTCGAGGGCGACACGATCGGCTCTGCGCTGTACGCGGCCGGTCGGCGCACGTTCTCGCGCTCGTTCAAGTACCACCGGCCGCGCGGCCTGCAGTGCTGCATCGGACACTGCGCGAACTGCCAGATGAACGTGAACGGGACACCGAACGTCCGCGTCTGCGCGACCCCGGTCTCCTCCGGCGACATCGTGAAGGGGCAGAACTTCGTCGGCTCGCTCGATTTCGATCTGATGCAGGCGACGGACAAGTTCGCCGGCCCGTTCACCCCGCCCGGCTTCTACTACAAGACGTTCATCCGGCCGCGGAAGCTGTGGCCGCTCTACGAGAAGTTCCTTCGCAACGCCGCCGGCCTCGGCGTCCTCGACCGGAAGGGCAAGCGCGAGGCGCGCGTGGACGTCGAGAACCGGCACGTGGAGGTGCTCGTGATCGGCGGTGGCCGCTCGGGCCTTGAGGCCGCAATCACGCACGCGGCTGAGGGTCGGCAGGTGACGGTCGTGGACGAGGGACCCGAGGCGGGCGGCGCGCTCCTTTCCGACCCCGCAGGCAAGGGCGTCGCAGCCGACCTCCGCGCCCGGGCCCAGGCGGCCGGGGTCGAGGTGATCGCCCCTGCGATCGCGATCGGGATCTTCGAGTACGGCTTCGTCCCGGTCGCGGTTGGGAACCTCCTGCTCAAGTTCCGCGCCGAGCGCATCGTCGTCGCCGCCGGAGTGATCGAGCAGCCGCTTGTGTTCCCCGGCAACGACCTCATCGGGGTCATGCTCCCCGAAGCCGCGAAGCGCCTCGTCGAGTGGTGGTCGATCAAGCCGGGTGAGCGCGCCGTCGTGATCACGGCAGACGACCGTGGACTCGAAGCAGCAGCGTCGCTTCGCACCGCTGGCGTTCTGGTCGCGCTTGTCATCGATCTGCGCGTCGAGCAGCCGCCGAACATCGAGGCGCGCGGCCGACGCGGGCGCCTTCACGCGGTGTCAGTGAACGGCGAGACGGTGAAGGCTGACCTGCTCGTCATGAGCGGTAGCCCGCAGCCGAACGCGAAGCTTCTCGCCCAGGCGGGCGCGCGGGTCGTCTACGACGCGAGCCGCGGGATCTTCGTTCCGGAGTCCCTGCCTGAGAACGTTGAGGTCGTCGGCTCTGCGGCTGGCGACGTTGGGGCGCCTGCGGTGCCCGCCGCCGTGCTCGGCCACCAGGGCGACAAGTGCTTCGTCTGCTTCTGCGAGGACCAGACGCCGAAGGATCTCGCCTACGCGATTGCCGAGGGCTTCGACTCGATCGAGTTGTCGAAGCGCTACACGACCGTGACGATGGGCCCCTGTCAGGGTCGGCTCTGCTCGACGAACGCGATCCGCTCGTACGCGAAGACGAAGGGCGTGGACGAGAACACGATCGGGACAACGACCGCACGGCCGCCGTACACCCCGGTGCCGATGGGGCTCGTCGCCGGGTATCCGCAGGAGCCCGCTAGACGGACGTCGCTCCACCACCGCCATCGCGACCTCGGCGCACGGATCATGTGGACGGGTGCCTGGCGCCGTCCGCACTCCTACGGCGCGGACGCGGGTGTTGAGGCGCAGAACGTGCACGAGAAGGTTGGACTCATTGACGTCTCTACGCTCGGGAAGATCCTCGTCACCGGCCCCGACGCGGGCGCGTTCCTCGACCGCGTCTACCCGAACCGCTTCTCCGACCTGAAGGTTGGGCGCGTGCGGTACGGCGTGATCACGGGCGACGCGGGCCGGATCATTGACGATGGCACGGTCGGGCGGCTCGACGACGAGACGTTCTATGTGACGACGTCCTCGACGGGAGCCGACGGCATCTACCAGTGGTTTGGCTGGTGGAACGCGGTGTGGTTCATGGACGTGCAGTTCGCGAACCTCACGGGTGCGCTCGCCGCGATCAACGTCGCGGGTCCTGCGAGCCGCGAGTTGATGACACGGCTCTCCGACGACGACTTCTCGAACGAGGCGATCGCGTATCTCGACGCGCGTGCGGTGACGGTCGCGGGGGTGCCTGCGCTCGCGCTCAGGATCGGTTTTGTCGGCGAACTTGGCTACGAGCTGCACCTCGCGAGCCCGCAGGCGGTGCACGTCTGGGACGCGCTGCTCAAGCACGGCGCCGATCTTGGAGTGGCACCGTTCGGCCTTGAGCCGCAGCGGATTCTTCGCCTCGAGAAGGGCCACGTCATTATCGGCCAGGACACAGACTCCGAGTCGAACCTGCACGAGGCTGCGATGCCGTGGCTTGTGAAGAACGACAAGGAGTTTGAGTGGGTCGGCAAGTGGGCGACCCAGCAGGTTGCCGACCGCGGCCTCCGCAACATGCTCGTCGGCTTTGAGAGTCCGTCCGGGGCGATGCCTGTCGAGGGCGGCCAAGTCGTCGTGGCTGGCCGCTCCGCAGGCCGGATCACGAGCGTGCGCCACTCGAGGGAACTCGACAAGGTGATCGGCCTTGCGGTCGTTCCGGTCGCGCTCGCAGTGGACGGCGGCAGGTTCGACGTGCAGGTAGACGGCCGCGCCGTCGGGATGATCGTCCGGCTCGGCCACTTCTACGATCCCGAAGGGGCACGGCTCCGCTCATGAGCGCGCTCGCCTTCCTCTCCCCTGGCGCCGCGCATGACGCGAAGGGCTTCCACCCGGTCGCGCGCTCGCCGCTCGACCGCCGACTTCGTGATGCTGGTGCGTCATTCGAGGAGCGGGACGGCTGGCTCGTCCCCGTCTCCGTCCCCGGTGAGGCCGCGCATCTCGCCACGGTCGGTGTCACCGACCTCTCGCATCTCTCCGTCTTCGAGGTGCGCCCGGCCGAGCCGACGCTTGAACTCGACGGCGTCATCACCCACCGGCTCTCGGCTCGGCGCGCGCTTGTCTTCTGCCCGCCTGCACGGGCGGCGGCCGTGCGCGAGGCGCTCGGCGACCGCTTCGTCCTCGACCTCTCAGGCGCATTCGCGATCATCGCGTTCGCGGGCCCCGAGGCCGAGACGGTGCTGCGGCGCATTACCCACCTGCACCACCTGCCCGCGAGCGGCGAGATCGCGCACATCAACGGGCACGTGCTCGCCCCGGGCGGGACGACCTGGGTCGTGTGCCCGCAGGAGTCCGGGCACTACCTCTGGGAGGTCATCCTCGATCGCGCCTCGGCACTCGGCGGCGGGCCGGTCGGCGTCGATGCGCTCGCGCGGGGGGGCTCCGCATGAAGGACATCTTCCGCAAGCAGAAGATCCTCAAGGCCCCCGGCCGGCTCAAGCGCCACTACGACGTCGTCATCGTCGGAGGCGGCTCGCACGGGCTCGCGACCGCGTACTACCTCGCGAAGCACCACGGCATCACCGACGTCGCGATCCTTGAGCAGAGCTACATCGGGTCTGGCGGCGCGGGCCGCAACACGACGATCATCCGTTCGAACTACCGCACCCCCGAGGGCGCCGCGTTCTACAAGGAGAGCGTCGCGCTCTATGAGCGACTCTCCGCCGAGCTCGACTTCAACCTCATGTTCTCGCAGCACGGACACTTCACGCTCGCGCATTCCGACCGTTCGCTCGTTGTCCAGAACGAGCGCGCCGAGGTGAACAAGTTGCTCGGGATCAACTCCCGCGTGATCGACCGCGACGAGGTGAAGCGGCTCTGCCCCCAGATCCATGTCGGCGATGACGTCACCTGGCCGATCCAGGGCGCGCTCTACCACCCCCCGGGCGGGATCATCCGCCATGACGCCGTCGTGTGGGGCTTCGCGAAGCAGGTCTGCCGCAGTGGGATCGAGATCCACCAGGGCATCGAGGTGACGGGCTTCGACGTGCGCGACGGTCGCTGCCACGGTGTCCGCACGACGCAGGGCAACGTCTCCGCAGGGGTTGTGCTCTCGGCAACAGCGGGCTGGTCGAGCCCGGTCGCGAAGCTCGCCGGGGTGGAGCTTCCGATCACGACCTCAATCCTGCAGGCGTTCGTGACCGAACCCGTGAAGCCGTTCCTCGACAAGATCATCGTCTCGGCGCAGATGCACATCTACGTCTCGCAGACCGATCGCGGCGAGTTCTTGATCGGCGCCGAGGTGGAGCCGTACCCGACGTACTCGAACAAGGGCACGTTCCCCTTTATCGAGTACTCGACGCGGCACGTGCTCGAGCTCTTCCCGCAACTCCACTCGACCCGGATCCTGCGCCACTGGACGGGCCTCTGTGACATGAGTCCCGACTACAGCCCGATCATGGGCTTGACCGAACTCGACGGGTTCCTCGTTGACTGCGGCTGGGGGACGTACGGGTTCAAGGCCGCGCCGATCACCGGGGTCACGCTCGCCGAGTTGATTGCGACCGGCAAGACGCCCGCGCTCATCGAGCCGTTCAAACTCGAGCGCTTCTACACCGACACGCTCGTCTCGGAACTTGCGGCCGCGGCCGTGAGTCACTGACGACGCCCGCTGACCCGAGAGGAACCGCCACGATGCTGTCGAGCCTGGAGATCGCCCAGAACGCCGTCCTGCGGCCGATCGAGGAGATCGCGACCGGGCTCGGGATCCTGCCCGAGGAGCTCGAACTCCACGGCCGCTTCAAGGCGAAGGTCTCCCTCTCGATTCTCGACCGGCTCGCAGACCGGCCGGACGGGAAACTCGTCAACGTCACCGCGATCACGCCGACGCCGCCGGGCGAGGGCAAGACGACCACCTCGGTCGCGCTCACGCAGGGGCTCGCAAAGCTCGGCCACCGCCCGATCCTCGCGCTGCGGGAGCCGTCGCTCGGCCCGGTCTTCGGGGTCAAGGGCGGCGCGGCGGGCGGGGGCTATGCCCAGGTCGTACCGATGGAGGACATCAACCTCCACTTCACGGGTGACGTCCACGCGGTCACCGCGGCGCACAACCTCCTCTCCGCGCTCGTGGACGCGCACAACTTCCACGGCCACACGCCCGTGCTCGAGACCGTCACCTGGCGTCGCGCGCTCGACGTCCCCGACCGCTCGTTACGCCAGATCCGGACGGGACTCGGCGGCGAGAAGAACGGGATCCCAGCCGACTCGGGCTTCGACATCACCGCCGCGAGCGAGGTGATGGCGATCCTCGCCCTCGCGACCGACCTCGCCGATCTCCGCCGCCGTCTCGGCGCGATCACCGTCGGCTACACCGCCGAGGGCGTCCCCGTGACGGCGGAGGAGATCAAGGCGGCCGGTTCGATGGCGGTGCTCCTCAAGGAGGCAATCAAGCCGAACCTGGTACAGACGCTTGAGGGTCAACTCTGCCTCATGCACGCGGGGCCATTCGCGAACATCGCGCACGGCAACAACTCAATCATCGCCGACCGGATCGGGCTCAAGCTCGGCGAGTACCTCATCACCGAGTCGGGCTTCGCCGCCGATCTCGGGATGGAGAAGTTCATGGACATCGTCTGTCGCGTCGGCCACCTGCGGCCTCACGTGGTGGTCGTCGTCGCAACCGTCCGCGCGCTCCGCCATCACGGCGGCGGCGACCATGCGACGAAGGCGCCACTTGAGCAGATGACGGCCGAGGTCGAGGCGGGGATCCAGAACCTCGCCAAGCACATCGAGAACGTGCGCGCGTTCGGGATTCAACCGGTCGTCGCGATCAATACGCGGCCCGACGACAAACCCGAGTTGCTCGATCTCATCAAACAGCGCTCGCTTGAGGCTGGCGCGTTCGGTGCCGCGATCCACAACGGGTTCGGCGAGGGCGGCGCGGGGACGACCGAGCTCGCTGCGGTTGTCGCCGAGGCTGCCGAGGCCCCGTCCGATTTCCGCATGCTCTACACGGACGACGAGCCGATTACGACGAAGATCGAGCGGATCGCGACCACCGTCTACGGCGCTGACGGGATCGAGTTGTCGGACGCCGCGCGCGCCTCGATCGCCCGCTACGAGGCGCAAGGGCTTGGGCACCTGCCGATCTGCATGGCGAAGACGCACCTTTCGCTCTCGCACGACCCGACCGTCCGCAATCGGCCGACCGGGTTTACGGTGCCGATCCGCGACGTCCGCGCCTACACGGGCGCGGGGATGCTCGTGCCGCTTTGCGGCGAGATGCTCCAGATGCCTGGGCTCGGTAAGCAGCCCGCCGCCTTCGGGATTGATCTCGGCCCGAATGGCGAGACCGTCGGTCTGTTCTGACGCGGTCCCGCGGTCTGGACGCCGTGGGCGCACTGGCCTACGGCTCCGCGCGCGGGTGATCGGCGGGGTATGGAGGAAACCTCCATACCGACGGTTCTAAACATGGGTGCTGGGAGCCTGGAAGCCGTCCGATCCGTCTCGTAGGCTTATGCAGTCCTAGGTTCCTCTCTGGAGGAGAAGACCGCATGCTCGCAACGATTCTGGCAAATATTTCGCTACTCGCCGCCGCCGCCGAAGAGGACTTGCAGGCGATCGCGGACAAGCTCGCGATGGACTCAAACGTCCTTCTTGAGCAGTTCTACTTCTTCACCGTCGTCATCATGTGGCTGATCCACGCGGGCTTCATGGCCTACGAGGCCGGTGCCGCGCGGCGCAAGAACGTGATGTCGACAGCGATGAAGAACATCCTGACGATCGCCGTCGTCACCCCGACGTTCTATTACGCGGGGTGGTACGTCTACGGCTGCTTCGAGCAAGGGTTCCCGACGATCGGGCCTGACTCGCTCGACGGTCACGCCGGTCCTGTGCAGTGGCCGGGCTTCTGTGGACAGACGGCGCCGTGGGCAGCGGAGATGGGGCCGAACCTCCAAAACCATCTCAACCTCGTGTTCTTCCTTGCGTTCCTCCTGTTCTCGTGGACGACCGGATCGATCATGTCCGGCGCTCTCATCGAACGGGTCAGGCTCTCCGCCTACCTCATCCTCACGGTCGTGCTCGGCTCGTTCGTGTGGATTCTGGACGCGGCGTGGGGCTGGAGCGCGGGCGGCTGGCTCACCACCCGTTTCGGGTTCCATGACGCGATCGCTTCGCTCGTGGTGCACGGTGTCGCCGGGGCCTTCACGCTCGGTGTACTGCTGAACCTCGGGCCACGGATCGGGAAGTACGACATCCAAGGGAAGGCGCGGTCCTTCCGTGCACACAACACGCACATGACCTTGATGGGCCTGATGCTGATCTTCACCGGGTTCTACGGGTTCTACGCGGCGTGTCTCTTCATCACCTCGACGACGTTCCCGGGATGGCTCAACATCTACGGCTCGTATACGACGCTCGGCGCGATCGCCATGGTGATCACGATCGGGTTCGCGGGCGGCTTCACGGGAGGCTGGTTCGCCTCGAAGGGCGATCCGTTCTGGACACTGTCGGGCGGGCTCGCCGGGGTGATCGCGGTCTCTGCGGGGGCTGACGTCTACCACCCGGCGCTCGCGTATCTGCTCTCGGCCTCCGGCGCATGCTTGGCTGTCTGGGTCGGCGGCTACATCGAGCGGAAACTCCGCATTGATGACGCGGTCGGCGCCGTTGCGGTGCACGGCTTCTGCGGGTTCTACGGCGTGCTCCTCGTCGGGATCTTCGCTGGCGGCTACCCAACCGGGCTCAACAATGTTGAGAGTTCGCTCGGCGGTCAGCTCATGGGGATGCTCGCATTCCTGCCGCTGGCGTTCCTGCCCGGTTACGGGGTCAGCTGGGTGCTGAAGAAGCTGAACCTCCTGCGGGTGCCACCTGAAGTGGAACTCGAAGGACTCGACCTCGCCGAGTTCGGCCAGGACTTCTACCCCGAGTTCGAGCGGGCGCCGGAGACGGTCGTCCTGCCCGACGGGCGTGAAGTCGAGGCTGGGGCCGTGCTGCTCGACGACTACCACCGCACGATCCGAGCGTAGGGAAAGGAGACGACGATGTTCGACAGCTTTCCCTTCACTGAGTGGAGCACCGAGATCGCCGAGTTCTGGACGTTCGGCGGCGCCGGTTCGACGGGCACGTGGATCATGCTGGCCGTTGGGCTTGTGTTCTGCGTGGCCTCGCTCATCGGGTTCGTGAAAATGGAGAATGGCAAGCTCGATCGTCAGGCCGCAGTGCTGCGTCGGTCAGGCGGTCTCGACCAGGGCAGCACG
Source organism: Thermoleophilia bacterium (assembly GCA_009694305.1). GTDB lineage: Bacteria > Actinomycetota > Thermoleophilia > Gaiellales > Gaiellaceae > Gaiella. The sequence goes on along the minus strand of SHVL01000006.1, from coordinate 5,361 downwards.
ACCTAGGAGGCCCGGATCGTGGCGAACAGACAGATCGACTTCCAGCCGCTACAGAAAGAAGACAAGCGGGTCGCCCCGTTCATGCTCGGGCTCTCGTTTCTCTGCATCATCGCCGTGGCGGCAATCTTGCTGAGCGACATCAGCGGCCCCTTCATCGGTCCGTGGGGCTAGTCTGCGACTCATGACACGGCTCTATCTCCATTGCGGCCTCTGTGGCCATAAGCAGGCCAACGGCCTGCTCTCGGGGGCCGCATGGCGGCGTACCGAAGTGCCCGTGCAGGACGGGTCCGGCGCAGCCGCGGCCACGCTGCACGCTTGCCCGTCGTGCGTGGATCAGCACGCCGACTGGCAGGCACGTCTGTTCAGCGGCCTCCGGCCGCTCCAGGCATAGGCGTCCTGACGTGAGGGGTCGGCCCGCGCGAGCGGGCCGACCCCTCACCGTCAACGTCCGTCGTCGGTGACCGTTCCCGTGTTCGCGTCGATGAGCACGAGTTGGGTGCGCGTCGGTGCGGTCGCTTCGCCCTGGTACATCGACACCGCCCAGTAGCCGCGCGGCGGCACGCCGCTGCGGATGAAGCGGATCTGGACATGCCCAGGCTCGAACGCGGCGATCGCCCGGGCGCTCGCGAGCGCCTCGTCCTTCGAGAAGTCCGGGCTCGTGTCGGCGCAGGAGCGACTGGCGGCGAAGGCCGCGATGAGAACGACTGCGAAAATTGCGATCCGCCCGAGCGGCCGCTCACGGAATGACCGTGGCGTGCGGGCGTCCGGGTCGCTCATGCGGCGCGCGCTTGGCGCTTGCGGACAATCCCGTACACGCGCAGGCCGATGTAGGCCGGGAAGTGGAGCATGACGACGAGCAGAAGCCACCAACTCCACCACAGGTAGTGCGGGCGCGGCTCAAACTCGCGCAGTTCCATGACGGTGAGGTAGAGCGCGAGCGCGAGCGTCACCCACATGAGGGCCGCGGGCACGCCGACGACGAGGATCACGAGCACGGTGTCATCCTCGCTGTCGCGATCGTCGGTTGCAAGGGGACGGACCTAGCTCCAGGGATACGGGCTGTTCGAGACCGGGTGAAGATCGCCCGTGGCGAACCGCTCGAACCGGAACGGCGTCAGCAGTGGTGCGGTCTCGCCGAGCAGCACCCGGGCCACCTCGCGGCCGACACCGATCATCTTGTAGCCGTGGTTTGAGTCGAGGACCCCGTACACGTTTGGCTTCAGCCAGTCGAACACCGGGAAGTTGTCCGCGGTGAACGATCCGACCCCGCCTGAGCGGGCGTGCTTGTATTTCGCGCTGCAGCCCTCAAAGCGGCTCATCGCGTGTGAAAGGGCCGCGCACCACATCACCGAGAACGACGGATCGACGTTCGTGGTGGCAGGGTAGGGGTCGAGTTCGACATCGCCGTCCACGGTGAGCGGTGAGGCGCCGCCTTGGACGCCGTGCCGGTCGCGCTTGAAGTAGATCCCCCACAACTCGTCGGTCACGAGCACGCCGTCGTCCGTGGTGAGCGGTGCGTCGGTGTCGAGGTGAATCACCGGGGGCGCGCCGCCGTCCGCCGTCGCGAACATGAGCGGATCAACGCTGATCTCGCCCTCCTGGAGGTTCCAGTACGTCCACATCGGCTGGTCGCGCGCGACGTCACCCGAGGGCGTGTGGATGTCGATCCGCGCGGGGAGACCGAGCATCGACCAGAAGCGCTGCGCCCAGGGTCCGGGCGCGATCACGACCTGCTCACCGACCAGAACGTCACCCCTGGATGTCTCGACCGCCGTGACGCTGTCGTCCGGGCCGAATCGGAAGCCGGTCACCTCCGTGTAGGAGTGGATCGTGACGCCCTGGGAGAGGCACTTGTCGCGTAAGCCCTGGACGGATTCAAGGTTGAAGGCGAACCCACCCTGACGCTCGTGCAGGCAGACGGTCACGCCCTGCGCGCGCCAGTCGGGGAACAGGGACTTCATGTGCGCGTGTACCGCGGGCTCGCCGAGGTGCAACTCTGAGCGGTAGCCGATCCGCTCATGGCGTTCGTAGACGGCGGTGAGGTCGGACTCCTGCACCTGCGGGCCGAGCGCGATGTAGCCGACTGGGTTGTAGTGGTAGGCGGCCGGGTCGGACTCCCAGACCTCAACGCACGCCTGCATGAGTTCGCTCATCGCGGGCTGGAAGTAGTTGTTGCGAACGACGCCGCACGCGATGCCGGTGGCGCCTGCGCCGGGGGTCGCCTTGTCGAGGACGACGATGTCTGCGCCTGAGCCGACGCCCCGCGCGCGCAACTCCACCGCGAGGTGATATGCGGTCGAGAGGCCGTGCATGCCAGCGCCGATGACGACGTAGCGGGACGATGTGAACTGCGACATCGGTACCTCCCCCTGAAGCTCAAACCCATAAGTCTTGCCTTGCGGGCAACGGTGTGTCAATATCCACGGCGACCGTAGCATGAGCGCCGTCCGCCGACAAGCCCCGAGGAACGTCGCCGCTGTCTCTCGTGCGCTCGCGGTGCTCGACGCGCTCGCAGGCCCCGATGCGGAGCTCGGGACGAATGAACTTGCGCGGCGCACCGGCGTGAACGCGAGCACCGTGTCGCGGCTCCTCTCGACTCTTGCCGAGGCGGGCTACGTCACCCAGGCGCCGAGCGGGCGCTATCGGCTCGGCGTTCGGCTTGTCCAACTCGGGCAGGCCTTCTCCGACCGCCTCGACCTGCGCGAACTCGCGCGGCCGCTGCTCGAAGAACTCGTCGCCGCGACGGGAGAGACGGCAACGCTCTCGGTCGCAGGCGCGCACGAAGCCGTGACGGTGGACTACGCGTATCCCAGGCAAGCGGTGCAGTCTGTGGCCCAGGTGGGCCGCCCGAGCGTCGCCCATGCGACCGCGACCGGCAAAGTGCTCCTTGCGTTTGGGGGTGTGCTGCCGCCGCCGGGTTCGTTACCGCGCTACACGGCGCGCACGATCGCCGATCCGCGCTCGCTCGTGCGAGAGATCGAGCGTGTCCGGCGTCAAGGCTGGGCGGACGCGGTGGGGGAGCGCGAGCCGGATCTTGCTGCGATCGCCGCACCGGTGCGTGGGAGCCGCGGCGAGCTCGCCGCGATTCTCGGCGTCCAGGGTCCTGCCGCGCGCTTCGAAGAGGCCGCCCGGGAGCGGGCGCTCACGGTCCTCGCCGCTGCAGCCTCGGGGCTGTCGGCGCGGCTCGGGTGGCTGCCGACCGCTTAGGTGTCCTGCCGGTGCCGGTAGAAGGGCGTCGGTTCGGGCGCGAGCGGCGTGTTACCCAGGATCAGGTCGGACGCCTTCTCTGCGACCATCGTCGTCGGCGCGTAGAGGTTCGCGTTCGGGATCGTCGGAAACACCGAGGCATCGACGACACGGAGTCCGTCGAGGCCACGAACCCCCATCGTGTCCGGATCGACGACCGCGAGGTCGTCCGTTCCCATCCGGCACGAGCAGGACGGGTGGAGGGCAGTCTCCGCGTCACGGCGCACCCACTCAAGGATCTCCTCGTCCGTCTGGACGGAGGGCCCCGGCGAAGTCTCGCCCCCGTCGAACTCGCTGAAGGCGGGCTGCCCAAGGATCCTCCGGGCGACGCGGATCGCCTCCACCCACTCGCGGCGATCCTGATCTGTCGAGAGGTAGTTGAACCGGATCGCCGGCTTCGTCGCCGGATCGGAAGAGGTGATCTTCACCGATCCGCGCGCATCCGAGTTCATCGGGCCGATGTGCACCTGGTAGCCGTGCCCTCCCTCCGGCTGTGAGCCGTCGTAGCGGATTGCGAGCGGGAGGAAATGAAACATGAGGTTCGGGTAGGCGACCTCGTCGTTTGAGCGGCAGAACGCACCCGCCTCGAAGTGGTTCGTCGCACCTGGTCCGCTCCGCAGGAAGAGCCAGCGGAACCCGATCTCCGGCCTGCGCCACCGCTTGAGGGCGGGCTGCATGGAGACCGGCTTCGTACAGAGATGCTGGACGTAGACCTCGAGGTGGTCTTGGAGGTTCTCGCCGACCCCTGGGAGCGGGTGGTGCGCGCTCGCACCGGCGCTTGCCAGGTGTTCGGGAGCGCCGATCCCTGAGAGTTGGAGCAACTGCGGCGTGTTGAAGGCCCCGCCGGAGAGGATCACCTCGCCCGCGCCGACCGTGTGCGGCCGCCCGTCCTTGAGGTACTCGACCCCGACCGCGCGGGTTCCCTGCAGCACGACGCGCGTCACGAGTGCACGGGGCACGACGGTCACGTTCGGGCGGCGGAGCGCGGGGCGCAGGTAACCGTGCGCCGCGGTGAGGCGGCGGCCCCGATGGATGTTCCGGTCGAACAGCCCGAACCCCTCCTGGCGGAACCCGTTGACGTCGTCCGTCAGCGGATATCCCGCCTGCTGCCCTGCCTGGGACCAGGCCTGGAAGAGCGGCGTCGCTGCGGGGCCGCGCTCAAGCACGAGCGGTCCGTCCCCGCCGCGGAACGCGTCCGTTCCCGCGAGGCACGTCTCCATCCGCTTGAAGTACGGCAGGCAATGCGCGTAGTCCCAACGTTCGAGTCCCGGGCGCGAAGCCCACGTTTCGTAGTCGAGCGGGTTGCCGCGCTGAAAGATCATTCCGTTGATCGCGCTGGAGCCGCCGTAGAGCTTGCCGCGGGCGTGATAGACCCGCCGACCGCCCATCTCGGGCTCCGGCTCCGACTCGTACTGCCAGTCGTAGCGGGGGTTGCCGATCGGGAACGAGAGCGCTGCGGGCATGTGGACATACACGTCCCACGGCGGGTCAGGCCGTCCGGCCTCAAGTACGAGCACGCGCGTTGTGGGGTCGGCGCTCAGCCGGTGGGCAAGGACGCAGCCCGCCGCCCCGGCGCCGACAATGACGAAGTCGTACGTGGTGCTCAGGCTCATCGCGGAGCCGAGCATATGCGCCGAAGGCCGGGGAGTGCGCGCGAGGGGTTGTAAACGTCCGGGCTGCGTATTAGCGTCACTCTGTCCCAGATTGTTACGCGTGAGTTGAGGAGGACGAATGGCAGAAGTAGCGGTTGACGAACGCCGTCTGCTGAAGACGATGCGCTGGTACGACGGGGTCGTGATCGGCCTTGCGAACCCGGGCTTCCTGCTCGTGGGCTTGGCGTTCTCGATCGTCTACCTTGGCGGCAAGTGGGCGATCGCCCTCTGGATCATCTCGGCGGTGATCGGTGCGCTCCAGGCGTACGTCTATGCGGAGCCTGCGGCGATGTTCCCCGACAAGCCGGGCGGCGTTTCTGTATACGCGCGAGAGGGGTGGCGCAAGCACTTCTCGCTCGCCGGCCCGATCGCGGTGTTCGGTTACTGGTTCGCGTGGTCGAGCGTGCTTGCGGTGTACGGCACGTTCATCGGCCTGCTCCTGACCAAGGAGTTCGCCGATCCG
>SHVL01000005.1 GCA_009694305.1 Thermoleophilia bacterium | reverse complement strand
CGGCTGCCCGAGCACGGCATCGCGAGACCCGGCAGCCGCTACAGCCGTCCAGGTGCCGCGTCCACGACCGAGGCGCAGAGTCCAGGAGTCTGCCGACAAACGCCAGCGGATGGAACGAAGAAGACCTGACCCCGGTTCCACCGGTTTCACAACGTCCGTAGGACAGCTAGAGCGCCAGCTGCGAACCGATCGTGACCGTTCGGTTCGCTGGCAGGCAGAAGTAGTCGGTTGGGCTGGCTGCGTTACGCGAAAGCGCGCAGTAGATCCGTTTGCGCCAGCCGGCCATCTCGAACGGCCCACCGGGAACAACGTCGAGGTGTGAGAGGAAGTACGTCGCGTGTTCGACGTCGATCCCATCGTCAAGGCCTTGCGCCACGGCCAACTCGAGAAGGTGGGGCACGTCGGGCGTGTCTTTGAAGCCGAGTCTTGCCGTCAGGTGGACGATGTTGTCACCTGCGTAGTCGATCTCGTCGAGCGAAAGGCGGTCTTCGTCGTCGGCGAACGGTGATTTCGTCGTCTCGATCGAGAGGATCACGATCTGCTCATGGATCGCGCGGTTGAAGGCGACGGCGTCGCGTAGGGCCATCGGGGCCGTCTCGCGGTGGGCGTTGAGATAGACCGCGGTCCCAGGGACGGTCGTCACTGGTGGATCAAGCTTCGCTATCTCTTGCAGGAAGTCACGCAGCGAGCCTTCTCGTTCCGCGCGGATTCCGGTGACCCGCTTGCAGCCGCGGTTCCAGGTCAGCATCACCGTCAGTAGAATGACGCCAACGGCGACCGGGAACCAGCCGCCGTGGAGGATCTTCGTCGTGTTCGCTGCGAGGAAGAGGACGTTGACGGTTAGGAAGACAATCCCCGCCAGCCACACAAGCCACAGCGGTTTCTGCCAGAGCTTGCGCACAACGACGAGGAACAGAACTGTGTCGATCGTCAGCGTGCCGGTAACGGCGATACCGTAGGCCGAGGCCAAGGCGGCGGATGATCCGAAGGCGACGACCAGGGCGACGACCGCGACGTAGAGGCTCCAGTTGATCGCAGGCGCGTAGATCTGGCCTATCTCAGTGTTGGAGGTCTGCCTGATCGTCAGCCTCGGCATGAAGCCGAGTGCCGTCGCCTGCTTGGCAACCGAGAACGCGCCGGAGATCACGGCTTGCGAGGCGATCGTGGCGGCAATCGTGGCGAGGATTACCATCGGAATTTGAGCCCAGTCTGGGAACAGCAGGAAGAACGGGTTACTGATCGCTGATGGCGTGTCGAGAATCAGCGATCCTTGGCCCATGTAATTGAGCGTTAGCGTCGGGAAGACGAGCAGGAACCAAGCGCGGCTGATTGCCGGGCGGCCAAAGTGGCCCATGTCGGCGTAGAGCGCCTCGGTGCCGGTGATCGTCAGCACGATCGAGCCGAGCGCAATGAATGAGATGCCAAGGTGATTGATGAAGAAACTGACGGCGTAGGTCGGCAGCATCGCCTTCAGCATCGCCACGTCATCCGTCAGTTGAAGTAGGCCGACGAGGCCGATGATTAGGAACCAGATCACCATCACGGGGCCGAAGAGGTGGCCGACGAGTGCGGTACCGAAGCGTTGGATCATGAACAGACCGGTTAAGACGACGAGCGTGATCGGGACGAAAAAGTTCCCGGCCGCTGGGTTGACCACCGAAAGCCCGCTGACCGCTGACATAACCGAGATCGCCGGCGTGATCAACCCGTCGCCAAAGAAAAGTGCGACGCCGAAGAGACCAGCAGCAATCAGCGCCGGCTTGGCCCACTGCCGCTTGATCACGGCCGTTTGCACCAGCGCAATCAGGGCCATGATTCCGCCTTCGCCGTCGTTGTCGGCGCGCATAACGAAGATCACAAACTCAATCGTCACGACGATCATGATCGTCCAGAAGACAAGCGAGATCACCCCGAAGACGTCCGCCTCCGTCGTGTTTACGGCAAACCCGCGGGCCGAGAATACGGTCTGGAGCGAATAGAGCGGGCTGGTCCCGATGTCGCCGAAAACGACGCCGAGGGCGCCGAGACTTAGCGCCGCAGCGCCCTTTTGCAGTCGCGGGCTCGGAGCGGCTGCGTTAGCCCTCTCGCTCATCTCGGGCGGAGTCTACTCTGGCGCCGCAGACGCTCGTCTTGTGCGATCGGGGAGAGTGGGGTCAGGTCTTCTTCGTTCCACTCCTGGTTCTCTGCGGCATCTTCGTGCCGTTCATGTGACGTTCGTTCCACACCACCGTGTGGATCCGGTGTCAGGTCTTGCATTCACGCATCTGGGCCCTGACTGCAAGATGCAACTGGAGCGAGTGTCAGGTCTCGCACTGCTCCACCCCTCCAGCGGCTTCGGCCGTTCCGGACGTGCAGGGTGACGCAGCGCAGGGGCTCGCCGCCTGAAGGAGCGAGAGCGGGGTCAGGTCTTCTTCGTTGCACCCTCCCCCGGAAAGCGGTAGTTGCGCCTGCACCTGACGCTCGCGCCTGGATCGGAGCCGCCGGGTAGACCTGACGAGCTCCCGGCCGGTGAGGTAGTTGCTGCTCCCCGCTACCGTGTGGGGGCCGCTTGTGGGAATTGGATATCTTCACCCGGAATTGGATAAAGTCGAAAACCATGCACGTCAGGTCAGATAGCGGTCGCCCTGTGATGTCTCGTGCGGTGCAATCCAGGCCAGGTCAGGCGAACGGATGAGCCGTTGAGCAGCGGTTCCCTCGAGATCCAGAGCGTGGTAGACCAGGTGTACGCGGTCGTGCAGAAGCGGATCCTTTCGGGGCAGCTTCCACCCGGCAGCCGCCTGCCTCAGGAGGCACTCGCGGAGGAGCTCGGCGTGTCGCGGACGCCGCTGCGGGAGGCGCTGCGTCGGTTGGCAACGGAAGGCCTGGTCGTCTTCGAGCCGAATCGAGGAGCGAGGGTCGCGGAGCAGGACTTCAGCCACCTGATGGACGCCTGGGGCGCGCGACTCGTGCTCGAACCGCCGGCTGCGCGGCTGGCTGCCAGGGTGCAGGAGCGAGAGGCGATCGAGCGAATGCGCCGCTCGGTTATCCGGCAGGTGCAGGTCGTCGGCGACGTGGCGGAGAGCTTCGAGGTCAACCGCGAGTTCCACGTCGCGCTCGTCGCCGCGTCCGGCAACCCACTTCTCGAGCAGTTCTCGCGCATCGTGTGGATGACCCGGATCGGCGCGCCGATCTTCGCCGGGCAGGCGGTGGGCCACGATGACGACGTGCGCCGCTGGGCCGAGGAGCATGCGGCGATCCTCCACGCGGTCGAGAGCGGTAAGGGTGCGGCGGCCGAGCGGCTGACGCGCGAGCACGTCGCCGCGTGGCCTCCGCTCACGGACTTGTAGCCTCCGCTCACGGACTTGTAGCCTCCGCTCACGGACTTGTAGCCTCCGCTCACGGACTTGTAGCCTCCGCTCACGGACTTGTAGCCGCTATTCCTCCATGCGCACGCGGTTGCGCAGTGTCCCGACGCCCTCGACGTCTACCTCGACCACTTCGCCGTCCCGGAGATAGCGCGGCGGCTTGCGCTCGTCGCCGACCCCGCCCGGTGTCCCGGTGGCGATCACGTCTCCCGGCACAAACGTCATGCCCCGGGAGAAGTACTCGATCAGCTCCTCGAAGCCGAAGATCAGATTGCTCGTGTCGGACTGCTGGACAACCTCGCCGTCGAGTGTCGTGCGCACCGCGATTCGCACAAGATCGAGCGCGTCGGGGTGCACGACGCACGGGCCCATCGGCGCGAACGTGTCGAAGCTCTTGCCGAGCGTGAACTGCTTCATCGGGGTCTCGAGTTGCGCGCGACGGCCGCTCACGTCGTTGATCGCAGTGATCCCGCCGATTGCCGCGCGCGCTGCGGCACGGTCTGCACGGTAGGTGCGTCTCCCGATGATCAGCGCGACCTCGCCCTCCCAGTCAGGTCGTGTCTCCTCGCGTGGGATGACGATGTCCTCTTCGTGGCCGATGAGCGCGTTCGGCCAGATAGCGAACGCGAAGGGAACCTCCGGCCGCTGGAGGTTCGTCTCCGTGACGTGTGACTGGTAGTTGAGGCCGACCGCAACGATCTTCTGCGGCTCGCACGGGTGCAGGAGCTTCACCTTCTCGGGCGCATGGTGGCTGCCCGCGGCGTTCGCGACCGACTCCCAGGCCGCATCGCTCGCGTCGAAGCCGCGAAAGCCTGCCGGCCCCGCATCGACGATGTGGTCGTCCTCGAGCCGGCCGAGCCGCGGCTCGAGCCCGTCGCTCGTGAAGCGCACGGCCCTCACGCCGATGCCTCCTGGATCGTCCGAAGCTCCTTCATCGCGTTCACGGCGCGTGGAATACCTGCATACGGTGTGGTCTGAAGGATGGTCTCCTCGAGTTGGACGTCCGTCCCTCCGGCGGCGCGCGCGGCGAGCAGATGAGCCCGGATCTGCGGTTCGCAGCCGCCGAGCGTTGTCAGCATCGCGACGATAATCAGCTCGCGTGTGAGTGCATCGAGACCGTCTCGCGTGTGGACATCGCCGAAGGCGAAGTCAACGATCCAGTCGCCCAGGACGCCCATCCGCGCGAGAAACGCGTCGCCTCCCGGCTCGTCGTCTAGCTCCGCGAGTCGCTCGAGGGCGCGCTCTCGCCGGGTGTCTGGCTCGCTCATGGTGCCTCCTTGACGGGATATTTGGTTGAAGTATAATGTATCCAGAATGATTGCACTCAGGCAACTCGACCACGTTTGCCTGAGGGTTGCAGACCTCGACGAAGCCGTGGCGCGATGGACGATCCAGTTCGGCCTCACCGAACGCAGACGGCAGGGCAACCGTGCATTCCTCGCCTGCGGCTACGAGCCCTATTCGCTCGAGTTGCTGGCGGAGGGAGAACCGGGTTTCGACCATCAGGCCTTCGAGCTGGGGTCAGGGTGCTCACTCGAGGTCGCCGCCGCACACCTCGACCGACACGGCATCTCCCACGCGTCCCGAGACGGGTCGCTCCATCTGGCTGATGCGGACGGCTTCGGCCTGGCGCTCGTCCCGTACCGCTCGACCGACGACCGCTCGACCGACGACCGCTGGCCGGACGTCGCGCGCTCGACGACGGTGCTCCCGGGCTTCCGGCCGCGCAAGCTGGGCCACACGAGCGTTCTCGCGGGCGACCTCGCAGCCCAGACCGCGTTCTATCGAGACGTGCTCGGAATGCGAATCACCGATCGACTTGCGGACGTGGGGGCGTGGTTGCACTGCAACTCCGACCACCATGTCATCGCGCTCGTCGGCCAGGACAACCCGCATTTTCATCATCTTGCGTTCGAGGTCGTGGACTGGGGTGAGATTCGCGTCGCGCTCGACCACCTGGCGCAGCACGGCCGCTGGGTCTCGTGGGGGCCGCTCCGGCATGGCCTCGGGCGCAACCTCAGCGCGTACATCCGGATACCCGAGGAGGAGCTGTTCGTCGAGATCTTCGCCGACATGGAACAGCTCGAGCCCGACCACGTGCCACGCGACTGGCCCGACGACGTGCACTCGTCCAACGTCTGGGGCATCCTGCCTCCGCGCTCCTACTTCCGGTTCGACCAGGCCGCCGTCGAAGCCGAGCGCACGGGCCTCGAGGCCCGCGGGGAGGAGCTTCCCCCCGCAGACGGCATCGTCCTTACCGCAGAAATGGAGACATGAGAATGGCAACGACCGGCGAGAGCACGGACACGGCGGCACGGACAGGCGAGCAGTACCTTGCGGGACTGAGCGTCGGCGAGCGCGAGATCTGGCTGAAGGGCGAGAAGGTCACGTCTCCGCTCGACAGCCCGGAGCTGCGATCTGCGGCGCTCTCGATGGCGCGGGTCTTCGACCTCCAGCACGAGCACGCCGACGAGATGCTCGCGCCCTCACCCGATGACGGGCGGCTCGTCAACGTCACACATCTGATCCCGCGCAGCCGCGAGGATCTCGAGCGTCGTCGCCGCGCAATCGAGCTCACGGCCGCGCTCTCAGGCGGCATGATGGGACGGACACCTGACTACCTGAACGTGACGTTCGCATGTTTCTCTGGCCGCTCGGACGTCTGGGCGCGGCGCGGCAACGAGGAGGGCGCCGCGAACATCGTCGCGTACCAGAAGCTGATGCGAGACGGGGATCTCTCGACGACGCACGCGCTGATGAACCCGCAGGTAGACCGCACGAAGCCCGAGGCAGAGCAGATGATGGGCGAGGTTTCGTTGCACAAGGTTGGCGAGAACGATGATTCGATCATCCTTCGCGGCGCCAGAATGCTTGCGACACTCGCCCCCTTTGCGGACGACCTGCTCGTCTATCCGGGATCGGATATCCGCCCACAGGATGGGCGCTACGCACTCGCGTTCGCAATTCCGATCGCGACGCCGGGGCTGCGGTTCATCTGCCGTGACAGCTTCTCGAAGCAGCGCAACACGTTCGACTATCCGCTCTCGTCGCGCTTCGACGAGATGGACTGCGTCGTCATCTTCGATGACGTCGAGGTGCCCCGGGAGCGACTGTTCCTCGACGGTGACACCGTCGGCTACTCGGAGGTCATCACGGACACGGGGTGGCGCGGCCACATCATGCACCAGGCCTTCACGCGCGCCTACGTGAAGCTCGCCTTTGCGTTCGGCCTCGGCCACATGATCGCAGAGGTGACCGCGGTCAACCGCTTCGATCACGTCCAGGAGAAGATCGGGCAGATCTGGAACATGATGGAGTTGACGCGCGCCGCAATCGTCGCAGCGGAAGCGGGATCGTTCGAGGACGCCGGAGGTGTCTGGTATCCCGACGAGCGGCCGTTCGTCGCGCTCCGTGGCGAGATGCCGAAGTGGATTCCCCGCGCGAACGAGCTACTGCAGTTGATCGGTGGTGGCGGCTTCATGGCGACACCCTCGAAGGCTGATATCGAGGGGCCACTCGGGCCGGAGATCGAGAAGTACTTCCAGTCGGCGGGGGCTGACGCTACGCGCCGGATCCGACTCTTCAGGCTCGCCTGGGACTATCTCGGCTCCGACCTCGGTGGCCGGGGCGAGCTCTACGAGCGGTTCTACCTCTCCGACTCGTACCGGATGACGGCGCTTGCCTACACGATCGCCGACAAGGCCTTTCCCGCGTCGCTCGTCGAGCAGTTCCTCGAGGACTAGTGGTCGCGCAATGACTGCGGGCGAGTTGACGCTCGACGACATCGACCTCGGCAACGACGTGTTCGCGGAGCGCGTCCCGCACGAGATGTTCGCGCTTCTTCGGAAAGAGGCGCCCGTGCACTGGTACGACTGGCAGGGCGGCGAGGGCTTCTGGTGCGTGACGAAGCACGCCGACCTCGTTGCAGTCCACAGGGACACCGAAACCTTCTCGTCGGAGACCGGTGCGACCGCACTCGAGGATCTCGACGAGGATCAGATCGCGGCGCGCAAGTCGATGCTCGACATGGATCCACCCGGCCATTCCCGTCTCCGTGGCCTCGTCTCGGAGCTGTTCACGCCGCGGACGGTTCGCACGTACGAGGCGACCCTGCGCGAGCTGACACGGGTCGTCGTGGAACGCGCGCTCGCGCTCGGAGAGTTCGACTTCGTCGAGGAGATCGCCAGGGAGCTACCGATCCGCGTCCTCGCTCGGCTTCTCGGCGTTCCGGACGAAGACACCGGAAAGCTGATCGTGTGGGGGGACGGCTGCATCGGCAACACCGATCCGGAGCTGACCGATGTCCTCCACGAGAGCCCGGAGTCGGAGAAGTACAGGCTCGTCCCCTTCCGCAGCCCGACCGCGCTCGACATCTTCGACTACGGCCACTGGCTTGCCGATCAGCGCCGCCACGACGCGCGAGACGATCTCGTCTCGAAGCTCGTGCACGCCGAGATCGACGGGCAGAAGCTGAGCTCGCAGGAGTTCGACACGATGTTCCTGTTGCTCGTCGTCGCCGGCAACGAGACGACGCGGCAGGCGATTGCACACGGGATGAACACCTTGATCGAGCACCGCGACGAGTGGCGGCGGCTGCAGGACTCGCCGGAGCTGCTCCGACAGACCGGCGCGGACGAGATCCTGCGTTGGACGACACCTGTCCTTCACTTCCGGCGCACCGCGACGCGCGACGTCGAGCTTCGCGGCACGTCGATCCGCGCAGGTGAGAAGGTCGTCGTGTGGTACATCTCGGCGAACTTCGACGAGGAAGTCTTCGACGATCCCACCCACTTCGACGTGGGCCGCTCTCCGAACCGCCAGGTCGCTTTCGGCGGTGGAGGGCCGCACTACTGCCTCGGAGCGCACCTGGCCAAGCTCGAGGTACAGGTGATGTTCGAGGAGCTGCTGCCGCGGATGAGCGACATGGAGCTCACCGGGCCGGTCGAACGGTTACGGTCGAACTTCACGAATGGCTTCAAGCGGATGCCGGTTCGCATTACGACCAGCTGACAGGGAAGGGAGACCGATGAAGACAGTGCTCGATCTCGACGGCGTGAAGACCATCCGCTTGCAGTTCGCCGACCTACACGGGATCGTGCGTGGCAAGGACGTCCCGGTCGGCGAGCTCGACCGAACGGTGGAGGACTGCGCCCACTTCGTCGGCGCCGTGATGACCGTTGACCTCGGCCATCATGTCGTACCCGGCTTCGAGGAAAGCGGCTTCAAGGACATCGCGGCGCGGCCTGACCTCTCGACGCTCGCCCGGGTCCCGTGGGAGCCGACGGTGGCAGCCTGCATCGCCAACCTCGAGCGTGTCGCCGACCACGAGCCTTTCGAGCTGGACGGCCGCGCAGTGTTGAAACGGATCGTCGCCGGGTACGAGCAGCTCGGGCTGTCACCGGTCGTCGCCCCCGAGCTCGAGTTCTTCCTGTGCGAGCCAGACGAGTCCTCTCGCGGCGGCTGGCGCCCCTACGCCGGGCACGACTCGCACGTCTACACCGTCGGCCACCAGGCCGACCCGCGCGGCATCCTCGGCCGGATGATGGAGGCCGCCGATGCCGTCGGCCTCGATGTGATAGCCGGCAACCACGAGTACGGGCGAGGACAGTTCGAGATCAACATCCGCCACGGGGAAGCCGTCGAGTCGGCTGACCGTGCCTTCAGGCTGAAGTGGCTCGTCAAGGAGATGGCGGCGCGCGAGGGGCTGCTGGCGACCTTCATCGGCAAGCCCTGGAACGACGACGAGGGCTCGGGCTTCCACCTACACGTCTCGCTCTGCGACGCAGACGGAATGAACTGTTGTGGCGACACCGAGGGCGAGAACGGCCTCGCGGCCCTCACGCGTAGCTTCATCGCGGGCGTGCTTGCTCACGCAGCGCCGCTGATGGCGTTCTTCAACCCGACGGTCAACGCCTACCGGCGGATCAACCCGGAAGCACTCGTCCCGACGCGTGCGTGCTGGGGGTACGACAACCGTTTCACGTTCGTGCGGGTGCCACCCGAGCGGGGGAGCGCGACGCGAGCCGAGATCCGCATCGGTGACGGCGCCGCGAACCCTTATCTCGCCTATGCGGCCACACTCGCGGCCGGGCTCGACGGGATCCGGCGGAAGCTGGAGCCGGCGCCCGCCCTCTCCGGGTTCATCTACGAGTTGCCGGAGGAGCAGCAGGGAGCGGCGCTGCCAATGACGCTGCCCGAGGCGCTCGCCGCGCTCGAGGCGGACGAGCTGCTGCGCTCCTCGATGGGTGAGAAGCTGATTCACACGTTCACGGTGATCAAGCGCTACGAGCTGAGCCGGTTCGACCAGTGGGTCTCCGACTGGGAGCTGCGGGAGTACCTTCATCACCTCTAACCGGCAACCCCGTGCGTCGAGCCGTCTCGGACCAGGGAACACCCGTCTGGTCGGCCGGAGATCGAGGTGCAGGTCGTAGTGGATGCGCTGTCCCCTGTCCCGGAGGAAGCGGCAGGGAGCGCCGCATTTCGGGATTGCGTCGGTGAGTTCGCAACGGGCGTGACAGTCGTGACCGCCGAGCACGACGGCGAACCCGCCGGCATGACGCTCAACTCGTTCACGTCGGTGTCGCTCGATCCGTTGCTCGTCCTCGTCTCGCTCGGGCATGGGTCGCGCACGCTCGCGGCTGTCGGCAAGAGCGGGCGCTTCACCGTCAGCATCCTTCACCGCGGGCAAAGCGAGGCCGCTGTCGAATTTGCCGCCCGCGGGATGCCGTTCCCTGCGCACCGGGTCCACCGCATCCTCGAGAGCTTCCTGGCCGTCGAGGGCGCTGCTGCCGTGCTCTGCTGCCGTGTCACCGAGATCGTGGTCGCCGGAGACCACGACCTCGTGCTCGGCGAAGTGGTGGCGATCGAGCATCGCGGCGGCGAGCCACTGGTCTTCTATCGAGGCAGCCTCGGAGGGATGCAAGCGGATACCGCCATCCCGGCAGGCCACCCGATCTCACTCGACGAGGGTGCAGGCTGGTAGGGCTACGCTTTCCGTCTCTCTCGATCGGGGTCAACGGCCAGCGGTGCCTGACGCCCCCGGCCGGACGCGCTATCATGCAGCGGTAACGGGGCCATAGCTCAGCTGGGAGAGCGCCTGGATCGCACCCAGGAGGTCAGCGGTTCGATCCCGCTTGGCTCCATAGAGAAACCCCTGCTGCGGCGGGGGTTTTTTGTTGACGGGGTGGTCACCGCAGGGATGCGTCCGGTGGTTTCCCGGCCTGCGAACTGCGGTGAGCGAGCGGGAGTGTCTGCGCGCTACTTGCGGGTGCGGAGTGCGTCGAGGAGGGCGTCCGCCACGTCGCTCGTTCCCGACTGGCCGCCGATGTCCGGCGTTCGCACCACGCCGCTTGCGAGGACGGCCCTGAGGGCGTCCATCGTCCTGGTGGCCGCTTCGGGATGTCCGAGGTCCTCGAGCATGAGGGCGCCCGCCCACACGGCACCGAGCGGATTTGCGATGCCTTTCCCCGCGATGTCGGGTGCGGAGCCGTGTACCGGCTCGAACATCCCCGGGTAGCCGCCGTCCGGGTTGAGGTTGGCGCTCGCAGCGAGACCCATGCTGCCCTGGATCACCGCGCCGATGTCGGTGAGGATGTCTCCGAACAGGTTCGACGCCACGACGACGTCGAACATCTCGGGCCTGGTCACGAAGAAGGCTGCAGCGGCGTCGATCAGCAGGCTCGTGACTTCCACGTCGGGGTACTCGAGCGCCACCTCGGCCACGACCTCGTCCCAGAGGACGTAGCTGAACGGGCTCGCGTTCGATTTTGTGATGCTCGCGAGGTGCTTACGTCTCCCGCGTGCCAGATCGAATGCGTAACGGGCGATCTGATCGACGCCCTTCCGCGTGAAGACATCGGTCTGGAGTGCAAGCTCGTGCTCGAAGCCAACGTGGACGCGGCCACCGACGCCGGCGTACTCGCCCTCGGAGTTCTCCCGAACACACACCATGTCGATGTCCTCGGGCCCCTTGTCTCGCAGCGGCGTGACGACCCCGGGGAACAGCTTGACGGGCCGGAGGTTGACGTACTGGTTGAAGCGCTGGCGGATCGGAAGCAGCAGCCCCCAGAGGGTGAGGTGATCGGGGACATCGGGCGACCCCACCGCGCCGAGGTAGATCGCATCGAACTGCCGGAGAACAGTGAGCGCATCGTCGGGCATCATCCGCCCTGTCTCTCTGAAGTAGGCGCTTCCCCAGGGCAACTCCTCGAAGTCGAAGGCGAAATCACCGTCGGCCCGGGCGACCTCGTCGAGGACACGAACGCCGACATCGACAACCTCCGGGCCGATCCCGTCGCCGGGTATGACCGCAATCCGATGCCGTTTCAACCTGGCCCCTGTTCTGAATGATGGTTTGACAAGAGCGGTGAGACCCCGGACGAGATCGACCGATCGTGTCGCGACCCGACGAGTGTACAACGGCGCCGGGGCAACCCTCGGAGGCCTGCGCTCCGGGTGGCGTGGGCCGGTTCGTCCAACGAACAGGCAGGGGGGCTGCTAGTATAATCTGGACAAAAGATATACAAACATTGAGGAGCGCCACCGATGAAACGCACACTCCGTCTTCGGGCCTCCGCGGCAATTCTCGTCGCCGCGTTCGCCTCGTTCGTCCTTTCCGTCACGCTCTGGTTCACCGGCAGCCACGAGCAGGGCATCTTCGTGGGCCTCTGGGTGCCGTCGATCCTGTCCTTCGGTGTCATCGCACTCCAGATGGGCAGCGATGCAGTCCAGACGAGCAGCGATCGCAATGAGTAACCTCGGGCTCTTTCTCGCGGGCGTGGCTGTGACGATCCCTGCGGCCGCCGGGATCGTCGGGCTGATCTTTGCCGCGATTGCAGACGGCCGCGAGAACGACAGGATCCAGGCGCAACAGCGGTCTGGCGACGTCCCGGGCCGGTAGCGCCGCCGGGGAGGGTACAGAAGCCCGGGGGAAGCAACGGGTAGGGTGCTCAGGCTGCGGCGACGAGCGCGGCGACCAGCGTTGGTGATCGCGTCCGCAGCGACGTGGGCACCGGGAGAGGCCCGGAGCTCGGTACCCAGCGCGGCTGCCCGACGGGCTTCGGCGCCGCCGCTCGGGTTGGCGAGTTGCTCGGCTATGTGGTGCGGACTCGCGGTGTTCGGGTCGATCACGCGCCCGAGGCCTGCGCGACGAAGATCCTCTGCTCCCGCGAACTGATCGGTCGAGAACGGGGCGGCAAGCACGGGAAGGCCGGCCGTGACGGCCGGCCGTGACGGCCTCCGTGACGGTGTTGTTGCCCCCGTGACAGACGACGATGTCACACCCTCGAGCGCGGCCACCTGGGGGAGATGCTCTCTCATCACCCAGCCGGCCGGTGTCGGCCCGAGCAGCTGCCGAAGGGGTAGAGCCTGTTGCGACGACCGCATCCCACTCCAGGGCCCGGAGCGCTTCGGCTATGCGCTGCAGGACGTCCGTCCTCGAGGAGAGGAAGCTGCCGAGCGAGACATACGCTCGCGGGCGAGACGGTCTCCGGTAGCGAGGAGCGACGGGAGAAAACCGGCGTCTTCTGCGTGCCCTGGGCCCGACAGCAGCGTCGTGTCGGCCTGGAGTGCCACCAGCGGCCCTCCGGCGACGAGTGCGTTGCGAACTGCACGGCCGTCGGTCTGTTCCCGTCTGCTCCTGCTCTGCTGTGGCGCTCTCCGGTCGCCGCGTGAGAGAGTTGGAGCACGCTCGGCTCCGTCGCCGGTAGACGGAGCGGGGGTTCGGAGGGGAGATTATTATCTCGACAAAATATGGACAAAACCTGTACAACGTCTGCATTCTGGGCCGTATTCCGGCACCGTCTGCGACCAGGCCGTCAGCCTCTCGGGGAACGCATCCGCCGTGGCAGGTTCGCGCGGATGCGTTGTTAGAGGTTGAATACGTTCCATGGCAGACCGGCACCGCTTCCGTATCGAGTACTGCGTTCCCTGAACCGCGTGGCCGAACGCCGCCGGTCTGGTGGCGCGCATCCTGGAGGAGTGGGGAGGCATGATCGACGTCCTCGAGGTCGTTCCCGGCGTGGGCGGGATCTTCGACGTCCATCTCGACGGCGAGCTGGTGTTCACGAAGTCGATGCTGGGGCGCTATCCGGAGCCCGACGACGTGCTGCCGCTGTTGCGCGAGCGCCTCACGAAGACATAGCTCGGCGGTGGTGGCCGGCGCCGACAGACATGGTCGAAAGAGCGTCGTGTGCGCGGATTGCCGGACGTCGAGCTTGCCCGGTGCCGAGCCGATGCACTTCCGTCGGCGGGACGACACTCTCTCCGACCCGCGCTCCGCCGTGAGCGACGTCGTCTTGATCCGAACAGGGAGGCTGCCCCTACCATGATCTGATCGCCTCGTCGAACTCCCGCACCTTCGTTCGCCTACTGCAGTTCCTGCGGCCCTATCGCCTGTCGCTGATCGCCTCGACGATCCTGGCAATCCTCTCACAGGCCGCTGCGATCGCGGTCATCGTCCTCACGGGCTTCGTGATCAACGAGCTCAAGGGTGGGCAGGACGGTCATCAGATCGCATTTCTGGTTCTCGTGATCCTCGGCGTCGGGCTGCTTCGGGCGCTGCTGATGCTGGGGCGTCGGTTCATCTCGGGTAAGCAGGCTCTGGCGGTCGAGTGGGACATGCGCGATGCTCTCTATGCCCGCCTGCTCCGCCTCTCGTTCGGCTACTACGACCGCCACCAGACCGGTCAGCTGATGTCGCGGGCGACCGTTGACCTGCAGACGATCCGCTTCTTCCTCGGCTACGGCCTCATCTTCTTCGCCCAGCATGTGGTCACGATCGCCTGCGTCACGGTCGTCCTCTTCTTCTACGAGTGGCGGCTCGCGTTCATCGCTCTCGCGATCACCCCGGTTCTGATCGGCGTCGCCTACCGCTACAGCCAGGTCTCGCACCCGGTGCTCCGCGATGTGCAGCAGAAGCTCGGCGAGGTGGCGACCGTGTCGGAGGAGTCGATCGTAGGTATTCACGTCGTCAAGTCGTTCGCCCAGGAGGAGCAGGTGGAGCGGCGTTTCCGGCGCGCCTCCGACGAGGTCTTCGAGGCGTCCGTGCGCGCGAACACGCAGCGCTCCCTGTACGTGCCGCTTCTCACCTTCCTGCCGATGCTCGCGCAGGCCGGCGTACTGCTCGCAGCGGGGCATTTCGTCGTACAGGGAGATCTCACGATCGGGGGCTTCGTCGCCTTCAACCTGCTGCTTGTGATGCTCGTGATACCGCTGCGCTCGCTCGGGGTATGGGTCGGTCAGGCCCAGCGTGCGACCGCATCCGGCGAGCGGTTCTTCGAGGTGATCGACGAGCCCGAGGAGATCGCCGACGCCGCCGATGCCGGAGACCTGGTCGCCGGGCCCGGTCGGGTGGTCTTCTCGGGCGTCTCGTTCGGATACGATCCCGAACGGCCGATCCTCGAGGGGATCGATCTCGAGGTCGAGGCCGGCAGCACGGTCGCCCTGATCGGCGCCTCGGGGGCCGGGAAGACGTCGCTCGCGTCGCTCGTGCCGCGCTTCTACGACGCGGATGTGGGGCGTGTGCTCGTTGACGGCATCGACGTGCGCGACGTCACCCGCCGCTCGCTGCGGCGTGCGGTCGGCGTCATCTCCCAGGATCCGTTCCTGTTCTCGGCGAGCGTCCGTGACAACATCGCCTTCGGTGTACCTGACGTAGCGCCCGGCCTCGTCGAGGCCGCCGCGCGGGCCGCCCAGGCCCATGACTTCATCGAGCAACTGCCAGACGGCTACGACACGGTGATCGGTGAGCGCGGCATCACCCTCTCGGGCGGCCAGCGTCAGCGGCTTGCCATTGCGCGGGCCCTCGTGATCGACCCGCGAATCCTCATCCTCGACGACGCAACAGCCTCCGTGGACGCCACCACGGAGTCGCTCATCCGGGCCGGCCTGAAGGAGGCGATGCGGGGGAGGACGACGATCGTGATCGCCCACCGGCTCTCGACGATTGCGCTCGCCGACACGATTGTCGTGCTCGAGCACGGCAGGATCGCCGCGAAGGGCACCCCCGGCGAGGTGCTCGAGCAGAGCGCCGTCTACCGCGAGATTCACGAGTTCGGCCTGCTCCAGGAGATCGGGGTTTCGGCATGAAGATCTCCCAGGCGGGCGCGTACCTCTCCGAGGAGCGGGGCGGCAAGGTCGGCGACTGGTCGAAGCAGCAGTCGCGCCGCCGCATTGCGGTGCTCATCGGTCTCGTGCTGCCCTACCGGCGGCGGACTGCGGGCGCTGTCGCCTCGCTTCTTGCTTTCACCCTCGTCGCACTCGTGCCGCCGCTGCTTGCCAAGCTTGCCGTGGATCAGGGCATCAAGGAGGGCGATCTGCGGATGCTCGTCTGGATCGTGGTCGCATTCGTCGTCGTCGGGCTCGCGACATTCGGTCTCTCGGCGCTGCAGACCTACCTGACGGGCTGGGTGGGCGAACGGGCCCTCGCCGACCTGCGGATTCGCCTCTTTGGGCACCTGCAGCGGCTCTCTCTCGGCTATTTCGAGCGTAACCGCACCGGGGCGATCATCAGCCGGATCACGAACGACATCGAGGCTCTCGACACGCTGATCACCGACGGCGTGACCTCCCTCGTGCAGAACGTGATGCTGCTCGTCGGCACGGCTGTCGTGCTGTTTGTGCTCGACTGGCGCCTCGCTCTCGCGACCCTCTCGGTCGTCCCCTTGATGGTCGCGGCCACCATCTGGTTTCGCGTCCGTTCGAACCGCGCCTACCGTCGTGTGCGCGAGCGCATCGGCCTCGTCACGGCGACCCTGGCGGAGGATATCGCCGGTATGCGCGTCGTCCAGTCGTACGCCCGTGAGTCGCGCAACCAGGCGGGCTTCCGCGGCATCAACAGCCTCTATCGCGACGCGAACTACGAGACGATCGTGCTCAACGGGCTCTACTTCCCGGCCGTTGACTTCCTCTCCTCGCTTGCGACCGCGATCGTGCTCGGCTACGGCGGCTACCTGCTCGTGAACGACCAGGTCTCGATCGGGACGCTGCTTGCCTTCTTCCTCTACCTCGCGAACTTCTTCGACCCGGTGCAGCAGCTCTCGCAGCTCTACAACACCTTCCTCTCGGCGACGGCGGCGCTCGACAAGATCATCGAGGTGCTCGACGAGGAGCCCGAGATCGTCGATGCGCCGACAGCGTTCGTGCTGCCGCGGATCGTCGGGCACGTTCGCTTTGACGGCGTGAGGTTCGGCTACGGCTCGCTTCCCGAGGTACTGCACGGGATCGACCTCGACGTTCCCGCCGGAACATCGGTGGCGCTCGTCGGCCAGACGGGCGCCGGAAAATCGACGATCGCCAAGCTGATAGCCCGCTTTTACGACGTGAGAGAGGGCCAGATCACGATCGACGGGCACGATGTACGGGAGGTAGAGCAGAAGTCCCTGCGGCGTCAGCTCGGCATGGTGCCCCAGGAGGGTTTCCTGTTTGCAGGGACGGTTGCGGAGAACATCGCGTTTGCACGTCCCGACGCGACGAGAGAAGAGATCGAGCAGGCGGCGGTCGCGGTCGGTGCCGACGAATGGATCAGGACGCTCGAGGGCGGATACGAGACGCAGCTCGGCGAGCGGGGCTTCAGGCTCTCGCTCGGGCAGCGTCAGCTGATCGCGTTCGCGCGGGCACTGCTCGCCGACCCGAGAATCCTGATCCTCGACGAGGCGACCTCGTCCGTTGACATCGGGACGGAGCGCGTGATCGAGCGGGCGTTGCAGAAGCTGCTTGCGGGACGGACCGCATTCGTGATCGCGCACCGGCTCTCGACGATCCAGGGCGCCGACCTGATCGTCGTCCTCGCAGACGGGGCAATCGTCGAGCAGGGCACCCATGCGGAGCTGATGAAGCGGGGCGGCGTCTACACGGGCCTCTACGGCGACTGGGCGGAGCGCGTCGCCTAGACGGGCCCGGCGTCCGGCTCGTCGTCCTGGAGGGCGAACGCGGGGCGGAGGCCGAAGCTCTTGTTCTCCAGGTAGCCGCGCAGCGGAGCGAGTGCGGGATCGGCCGGGTCGAGGGCCCGGTAGAGCGACTCCCAGGTGACGCGCCGGAAGGCGACGTCGGCCGTTTCCGCAAGGCAGCGGCCGACTCTCCGCTCGACGTCGGTGGTGTCGCTCTCGCGCACGACCGCGATGACGACCGCCTGCTCGCCGTCCGCCTTCAGCGAGTGAGCAACGGCGATCGTGCGCAGGAGGAGCGGAGGGACGTCGCGAAGTCGCGTCGTCCGGATCCGCTCCTCGGCGAAGAGCCCGGGGCAGGCAGCGGCGTACAGTTCGAGGAACTCCTCGACCCTGGCCGGGTCGTCGAACGCGTCGGAGCTCGGGCCGAAGCTCGCTTCGATCACGACCCAGCCGAAGCCCGGCACGTGCAGGCAGACGTCCGGCTCGACGTGCTGCGCCGCGTTCGGCTCGAGTTTTGCGAGCGTTGCCGCGAGATCGTCCCAGACGGTCGCGGTATCGAGCGTGACACGCCGACCCCAGAAGAAGAGCTCCGGCTCTGCCGGGGACCCGTCGAGCCCAGCGAGCGCGTCCGCTGCAACGCCGAGGCGTCCCGCTTCCTGGAGTGCGCGGAAGACGTTCCAGGTGAGGGCACCCTCGCTGTTCTCGTTGCCGAGCCGTGTCGCTTCGGGGTTGCCCCACCGGCCCGCCGCGGCATCGACGATCAGCTCGCGCCCGGCGATGACGTTGTCGAGCGGGCGCTCGAGGACGTAGGTGGGGGCTGCGCGAAAGCTCACCGGCGGGTCGCCGGCGGCGACGCTGCCCTTCTTGAAGTTGTCGTCCTTCCACGCGAGCCGGTTGTCGTAGTGGCCGACGAACGGCGAGGCGATCCATCCACCCGCGCGTCGGCTGATGAACCGCGAGTCGTTCTCGACGAGACCCTCGACGACCTCGGGGTCGAAGTCCCGCCAGCCGTAGGCCCGAGAGCCACCCGTCGTTCCTCGATCGGTCAACGGCGCGGCCATTTTCCTCTCACCCTGACAGGTGGCGGTTCGCGAAGTCGCTCTGGAGCTCGAGTCGAAGGACATCGGCGGCGGCGCGCTCGCCGCTCCGGAGAGCGCCTTCGATCGTGCCGCTCCAGTCGGGTGAGGTGTGCTCGCCGGCGAAGACGACCCGGCCGACGGGCGTGGAAAGCAGTGATTCGTCGGTCTCCGCACGTAGCTCGAGCACGGAATAGGCTCCCTGAGCCCAGGGGTCGTCGAGCCAGGTCGTGACGGTCGCCCCCTCGGGATCGAGGTCGAGCGCGGGCCAGAGCGCGGCCACCTCGCCGATCCACCTCTCGGGCCCCTCCGTTGCTTCGAGGGCTGTGACGACGGGCGCAGAACCCGCCCACGAGCCGACCGTGCGGACACCGATCTCGTCGCAGGGCGTGGTATAGGCCCAGAAGCGGCCGGGCACGGACATGACTGCGTCCGCCGCGGCAGGTGAGCGCAGCGGAACGGCGAGCTTCGCGGCCACCGACATCCGCACCTCCGTTATCGCGTTGACGACATCGGTGGGGAGGGGCGGGTCGAACGCGAGGGCGCGAAGCAGGGGAATCGGGACTGCGACGACGACCGCGTCGGCTTCGACATGGCCCGCTGCCGTCGTGACGGTGACGCCGGAGCCGTCGTGAGCGACGCTCAGTGCCGGCGTTCCCTGATGAACAAGATCTCCGAGGCCGGCCGCGAGCCGCCGGGCGAGCTCCTGATTTCCGCCCTCGACCCGCCGGCACTCGTCGTTGTTCATCAGGTACGAGACACGGAGGAGGAAGGCGGCTTCCAGGTCATCGATCGGATGGGCGGTTGCGCTCTGCACCCTGCTTGCGAACAGCTCGCGGATGGCAGGGTCGGAAACGGTCTCGGCGAGAACCTCGACAGCGGCTCGCCCCGGCTGGAGCGCGGCCTCTCGCTCGACCACAACGGCAGCCGCGAGAGCAGCTTCGCGGTCGATCCCGGGGTCGGGATGGAGCCGCCGGTCGGGGTAGCGGATGCCCATGCCGACGAGTTCGCAGCCGAGTCGTGCGGCGAGGCGCTCGGTTGTCGTATAGCCGGCCGTGATGAACTCGCCGCCACGCTCGATCAGCGCGCCGGTTGCGAGCCGGTCCGACCAGACGCGCCCCCCGACGCGCTGCCGCGCTTCGAGCACGTCCACCTCCACGCCGGCCGCGGTAAGTGCATCGGCGGCAGCGAGTCCGGCGAGCCCGGCGCCGACCACGCAGACGCGCGTCAAAGGACCGCCCGGCTCGCGAGGATGGCGTGCGCGTCGAGCTTCTCGGCGGCGGCGAGCGCCTTTGTCGCCTGCTTCGAGGTGTTGCGGCCGAAGGCTCCGCTGAGGATCCACTTCCGCGCCAGGCGGACGAGGCGGAGCTCTGCGTCGCCGACAACCGGGGCATGCTTCGGATCCAGGTAGATCTCGATCGCGATCCTCTTGACGAGCATCGGGTCGGGGGGCGTGCCGGATGCCGTTTCGAGACGGTAGGCGACGAGTGCGGCGAGCACCTGGAGTTCGCGGATGCCCGTGCGGACGGCGATGCCCATCGAGATCGTGGTCGATGCGACCATGACCCATGGCACCCGGGTGAATCGTGCCCCGTGCGCAACGACCCGCAGGACGGGGACGGCGAGCACGACGACGCGCTGGATGTTGTCCGCGAGCGCCTCCGTCTCGGTTTCGCCGGCAAGGAGGCGTTGGCCTTCGGCCGCCGAGGTCACACGCTCGCCGGTCAGGAGGACACGGTCGATCGCTGCATCGACGAGCCCTTCGATAGCTTCGACAAGCCCTTCGGCCGCAGCGACGAGCGTATCGGTGATCGTCCGGGGATTCATGGATTGCACCGTACCGGCGGCGCCAGTTGCACGGTATCTGCCGCTCGCTCGGCTACCAGTCGGTCGGGCGATAGTCCTTGAGGAACTTGCCCCACATGTGCTCGCCCGTGTTCTGCCCGTCAACGATCGGGTCAACGATTCTCGCCGCGCCGTCCACGATGTCGAGCGGCGGTCGGAACCGGTGCTCCACCGTCTTCTGCTCGGCGACGTGCAGCGGATCCTCGTCGGTCACCCAGCCCGTATCGACGCTGTTCATGTGGATGCCGTCCCCGTGATAGTCGGTGGCCGACGTGCGCGTCATCATGTTCAATGCCGCCTTCGCCATGTTCGTGTGCGGATGCCGCGTCGTCTTGAATCGCCGGTAGAACTGCCCCTCGACGGCCGAGACGTTGACGATGTGCTTGTCGCGGTCGGCGGTGCGGAGCATCAGAGGCTTTAGCCGCGCGTTGAGCACGAAGGGTGCGACAGCGTTCACGAGCTGCGTCTCGAGCAGCTCGACGGTCGAGACCTCGGAGAGGAGGAACCGCCACGAGTTACGCTCGCGCAGGTCAACCTGCTGCATGTCCTGGTCGAGTCGCCCTTCGGGAAAGAGGTGGCCCTGGTCACCGTCCTCGCCGGGTAACAGTCGCACCTGTGAGAGCGCCGCCGAGGTGGTTGGCTCGAGGACCGTGAGCCCGGAATCGGCGAGCGCCTGCACATCGCCTTCGAGCATCTCGTAGCGTCGAAGCCCCGCATACTCTCCGAGGAGGCGCTGCACCTCCGCGGGCAGCGTGTGTTCCGACGCCCGTTCTGCGTCGAGCATGTGACGGTAGAAATCCGGGGGTCGGCGGACGGTCTGACAGGCGTTGTTGACGATGTAGTCGAGGCGGTCGTGCGTCGTCTGCAGGTGGGCACAGAACGCCTCGACGCTCGGGGTGTGCCGGAGGTCTAGACCGTAGATCTCGAGCCGGCCGCTCCAGTCGTCGAAATCCGGTTCCTGCGCGTACCGGGCGGCGGAGTCGCGAGGGAACCGCGTCGTCACGACGAGATGTGCTCCGGCGCGGAGCAACTTGATCCCTGCCTGGTAGCCGATCTTCACCCGCCCGCCCGTGAGCACGGCTACGCGGCCCTCGAGGTCGGTGGTCTCCGAGCGCTTGGCGAAGTTGAACGCAGCGCACGACGGGCACATCTGGTCGTAGAAGTGATGGAGCTCCCGGTAGGGACCCTTGCAGACGTAGCAGTGTTGCTCCTCGCTCGTCGTGGGGACGGCGGTTGCAGCGTCGGCCGGTTCGCACCCCTTCGGTGGGTACACGTTCGGCGTCGTGAACACCGGCTTCTCTCTCAGGACGCGAATCCCGGTGTCGGCGAGGAGCGACTCGTCCGCCCGGATGCCTGCGTCGCGCTCCTCCTTGCGCTTGGCCTTCGTGAAGCGGCGGCGCTGGACGGCATCGGGATTGAAGACGTCGGCGGCGGCGGTGAGGAGCCTTGTGCGCTCCTCGACCGACAGGGAACCGAGCATCCCGCGGTCGCGTGCGACCGACTCGAGGAGTTCGGTCGCCGCCCGCAGCCGCTCGGCCGTATCGGCCACCGGGGGCTGATCGTCGGTTGAGCCTGCCGTTGCCATCGACGGGCAGGGTATCTGGTGGCAATGCTGCGGACGGCTCGACTACGCTGTGTGAGACGCATGGCCTCCGATCTCCCCGATAGTGATCCGGTCGAGACGAGGGAGTGGCTCGACTCCGTCGAGTCCATTGTCGAAACACAGGGTCGCCACCGGATGGGCTACCTGCTCGACCGGGCAATCGACCACGCGCAGGAGTACGGCGTCAAGGTCTCGGCGGGGCTCAGCACTCCGTATGTGAACACGATCCCCGTTGACGAGGAGCCGCAGCTTCCGGGCGATCCCGAGCTGGAGCGGTACGTGACTGCGCTCGTCCGGTGGAATGCGGTTGCGATCGTGCTGCAGGCAAACGACGAGTCAACGGAGCTCGGCGGTCATATTGCGAGCTACCAGTCGGCCGAGACGCTCTACGAGGTCGGCTTCAACCACTTCTGGCGGGCGCGGTCGGAGACCCATGGCGGCGATCTGATCTACATCCAGGGCCACTCCTCGCCGGGGATCTACGCTCGCGCGTTTCTCGAGGGTCGGTTGAGCGAAGAGCAGCTTCACCGCTTTCGCCAGGAGGTAGACGGCGACGGCCTTTCGTCGTATCCGCATCCCTGGCTGATGCCGGAGTTCTGGCAATTCCCGACCGTCTCGATGGGTCTTGGCCCTCTGATGGCGATCTACCAGGCGCGTTTCATGAAATACCTCGCGGCGCGCGGTGTCGTCGAACCGGCCGACCGCAAGGTCTGGGCGTTCATGGGCGACGGTGAGATGGACGAGCCGGAGGCGATGGGGGCGATCTCACTTGCCGGGCGCGAGAAGCTCGACAACCTCGTCTTCGTGATCAACTGCAACCTGCAGCGCCTCGACGGGCCGGTGCGCGGGAACGGCAAGATCATCCAGGAGCTCGAGACGAACTTCACGGGAGCCGGCTGGAACGTGCTCAAGGTGATCTGGGGCTCGGGCTGGGATCAACTTCTCGACGCCGACACCGAGGGGTGGCTTCACTTCCGCATGGAAGAGGCGGTTGACGGCGAGTACCAGACGTTCAAGGCGAAGGACGGCGCGTATGTGCGGGAGCACTTCTTCGGTGCGTACCCGGAGACGCGCGCGATGGTCGAGGACTGGACCGACCAGCAGATCTGGGAGCTCGGCCGTGGCGGCCACGACCCGCAGAAGGTGTATGCGGCATATGCGGCCGCGATGAACGTGACGGGTCAGCCCACCGTGATTCTCGCGAAGACGATCAAGGGCTTCGGGATGGGGGAGGCCGGCGAGGGCCGCAACATCACCCACCAGCAGAAGTCGATGAACGAGGAGGCTCGACTCGCGATCCGCGACCGGCTCGGCCTGTCGCTCAGCGACGAGGAGGCGACGGGGGCGTTCTTCTTTCGGCCGCCCGAGGACAGTCCGGAGATCCGCTATCTGCTCGAACGCCGTGCCGCACTCGGTGGCAGCCTCCCTGCGCGTCACACCGACGCCGAGCCGCTCCCGACCCCGGCCCCCTTCGAGACGGTGATCGAGGGCAGTGGTGAGCGCGAGAACTCGACGACGATGGCCTTCGTCCGGATCCTCAACACGCTGGTTCGTGACCCCGCGATGGGTGAGCGGATCGTCCCGATCGTGCCCGACGAATCGCGCACCTTCGGGATGGAAGGGATGTTTCGCCAGCTCGGCATCTTCTCCCAGGTCGGCCAGCTCTACCAACCAGAGGACGCCGAGGACTTCATGTTCTACCGCGAGCACGAGAACGGCCAGATCCTCCAGGAGGGGATCAACGAGCCGGGTGCGTTCTCGTCGTGGATCGCGGCTGCGACGTCCTACGCGAACCACGGCGTCACGATGGTGCCGTTCTACATCTTCTACTCGATGTTCGGGTTCCAGCGCATCGGCGACCTCGCCTGGGCGGCCGGCGACAGCCGCGCACGCGGATTCCTGATCGGTGCCACGGCGGGGCGGACAACGCTGAACGGCGAGGGGCTCCAGCACGAGGACGGCCACTCGCATCTACTCGCGTCTGTCGTGCCCAACTGCCGCGCCTACGACCCGACCTACGGCTACGAGCTGGCGGTGATCGTGCGCGAGGGCCTGCGGCGCATGTGCGAGGAGCAGGAGGACGTCTTCTTCTATCTGACCGTGATGAACGAGAACTACGTGCAGCCGGCGCTGCCCGTGGGCTCCGAGGAGGGCATCCTGCGCGGGATCTACCTCCTGCGAGAGGGAGTGGGCGACGGCCCCCG
This sequence comes from Thermoleophilia bacterium, assembly GCA_009694305.1. Lineage (GTDB taxonomy): Bacteria > Actinomycetota > Thermoleophilia > Gaiellales > Gaiellaceae > Gaiella. Next base: position 39,356 of record SHVL01000005.1, on the reverse strand, counting down.
GGTGCAGCTGCTCGGATCGGGCGCGATTCTCCGTGAGGTGATCGCGGGAGCAGAGTTGCTGGAGGCCGACTTCGGTATCTCGAGCGATATCTGGAGCGTGACGAGCTTCACGGAGCTCCGCCGCGACGGGCTCGAGGTCGAGCGGTGGAACAGGCTTCATCCGACGGAGGAGCAGAGGCTCACCTACGTGGAGGAGGCATTTGCCGGGCGCGCCGGGCCGTTTGTCGCCGCCACCGACTACATGCGTGCGTTCGCCGATCAGATCCGGCCGTTCGTGCGCGGCCGCTACGCGGTGCTCGGCACCGACGGCTTCGGCCGCAGCGACTACCGGTACAAGCTGCGGCAGTTCTTCGAGGTCGATCGCTTCCACGTCGTCGTGACGGCGCTGAAGGCACTTGCCGACGACGGCGTCGTGGCTCCCACCGTGGTGCAGGAGGCGATCGAGCGGTACGGGATCGACGGAGGTGCCGAGGCACCCTGGAAGCGCTAGTCGCCTCCGAACACCCGGTCGGACGCCTCACAGTCGTGCCGAAAGTGGGACGATGCATCCACACCCCCGCCTGAAACGGCGCTTCGCGACCGCACTGTCCCGACGGGACACTGGTCGCGGCACGGCAGGTCGGATACCTCTGTCGGTCTTCCCATCCGACCAGAGGAGAACCGAAGTGAACAAGCACGTGCTCACGGTCGCAGGTCTTGCGGCCACCGTGGTTGCGGGTGTAGCGGCAATGGCAACCGCAGCCGGCGACCCCCCGACGACCATCGACGCCTGCCGCAACGTCCGTCATGGCCTCGTGCGGATCGTCTTCAACCCGAACGCATGCAAGCGCAACGAGGTGTATCTCTCGTGGAACGTGGAGGGCCCGGCCGGCCCGGCGGGCGTTGCGGGCCCCGGAGGCGATACAGGCGCTCAGGGCGCAGCGGGCGCAGTTGGCCCGGCCGGCCCGGCTGGCCCGGCTGGCCCAAAGGGAGATTCCGGCGCCGCACTCAACTCGGTTGGTGGGCTTGCCGGTACGCCGTGCACGTCCTTCGACGGTGTGGCCGGTCAGGTCGAGGTCGGCTCCACGGCAACCGACCTGATCACGCTCACCTGTGAGACCGGCGGCACGCCTCCGCCTCCGCCGCCTCCACCCCCGGCGAGTGCGCGTCTCGTGATCAACGAGGTGGACTACGACCAGGTCGGAGCCGACACCGGTGGCTTTGTCGAAATCGCGAATGTCGGTACGGCAGCAGCCGTCCTCGACGGCATCGCACTCGTGCTCGTCAACGGCGGCGACAGCGCCGAGTACGCGCGCAGGGCGCTGACCGGCTCCCTTGCCGTGGGAGCGAAGATCGTGGTCGCCGTCGATCCCCAGAACGGGGCTCCGGATGGCCTCGCGCTCGTCGATACGGCCACGGACACCCTTCTCGACGCACTCTCCTACGAGGGGGCGATCCACGCAGCGACGATCGGCACCGGGGTGTTCGACCTCGTCGAAGGGACGATGCTCCCGGTTGACGTCGCGGACTCGAACACGGTCGAGGGGGTCCTCGCACGGATCCCTGACGGATCGGACACGGGCAACGCGGCGGCCGACTGGACGTTCACGACGACCCCGACCCCCGGGGCGGCGAACGTGAAGACCCCGTAGGCAGAGATCGGGGGTGAGGCGGCTCGCGCCTCACCCCCGATCTTCTCTACCGGGATCTGTCCCACCTGCCTTCCCGTGCCTCGGGCGGTATCTCGCCCTCACCCGCCCGCTCGCGCCCACCTGCCCGGCGCGGATGCCGCGAGACGCGGCGCTACCGGTTCCCTTTCGGTCGTGGGCTCTCCCGCTGTTCCTTTGCGAGCGAGGCCCACTTCTTGCGGGCAGCCGACGCTGCCCGCTTGTCGAGCTTCCGGTCGAGATGTTCGAGCTCGGCCTGGAGCTTGACGTAGCTGGCCCATCGCTCCGCCGACAGGGTTTCATCCTCCAGAGCGGCGTGGACGGCACAGCCGGGCTCGCGGCCGTGAGCGCAATCGGAGAACTTGCACGACGCAAACAGCGCCGTCACGTCCTCGAATGCCTCGTCGATGCCGTCGTCGGCAACCCAGAGCTGGAGCTCACGGATACCCGGGGTGTCGATGATCAGCGCCCCGCCGGGGAGCTGGATGAGCTCGCGACGGGTGGTTGTGTGGCGCCCCTTGCCGTCGTCGCGGATCTCCTGGGTGGCGAGCAGTTCCTCTCCGGCCAGGGTGTTGACGAGGGTTGACTTGCCGACGCCCGACGACCCGAGCAGCACGGCGGTTAGCCCCGGGGCTAGCTCTCCCGTCACCTTCTCGAGCCCGGCACCCGTGAGGCTCGAGATCGCGTGTACGGGTACGTCACCCGCAATGGTCTCGACCTCTGCCACCGCTGTCTCCGGGGCAGGGTGGAGGTCGGACTTCGTCAGCACGATCACGGGGCGCGCGCCGCTCTCCCAGGCAAGGATCAGATAGCGCTCCAGGCGTCGCAGGCTGAGATCCTCGTTCATCGACGCGACGAGAAAGACCACGTCGATATTTGCAGCCAGCACCTGCTCCTCGGCTGCCTGCCAGGCTGTCTTGCGGGAGAACCTCGTCGAGCGGGGCAGGACAGCCGTGATCGTGCCGGAGCTCGCCCCGGAGCCGGAAACAATCACGACCCAGTCGCCGACAACGGGCAGATCGGCGATGGTCGCCGCCTCGTGTACGAGGCGGCGAGGCACCTCGCAGCGAAGCTCTCCGTCCTCTGTGAGAACGTCGTAGGCACCCCGATGCTGCACCGAGACCCGGCCGGCGACGACTCCGTCGGCGGCGAAGGGCTCGTACAGCGTGCTCAGCCGGTCGTTCCAGCCGAGTGATGCGAGTTCGGGCAAGCGGAAAATCCCTTTCGTCGTCGGATGCATGATTGCGGCGCACGGGACGGCGCGCCAGTCGCCGATGTCGGGGCGGGAGTTCGGCGTGAGATCCGGGCTAGCCGATCGACCGCCCGACGCGCGGAGTGAAGGAGCCAGTGTCAGTCATCGAAACGGCCTCCTTCGGTCGGGGAACGGTCTGCGCCGGGGAGCGTATCGCATCCGAAAGGCCGTTCGGATAGCCGCCGTCAGGCACTGTCAGACAGCACGGCTTCGGCGGCACGGCGCCCGGATGCCAGTGCGCCGTTGAGTGAGGGGTGCTCGCGGTGGTCTCCGCACGCATAGAGGCCGTCGGAGAGCCGAATCGACTGCGAGCCGAAGCCGCCGACGGGATACGACGGCAGCGCCCGCGGGATCCGATACGACCGCAGATGGCGCCATTCCGTGACGCCGCTGCCAAACCACCCGCGAAGCTGCCGGCCGACAGCTTCGAGGTCGGGCTCGCCCGCACCCAGGATGCTCAGCGAGACGAGGGAGCGCCCCGCAGGCGCGTACCCCGGGGCTGCTTCGCTCGGGACACACAGGTTGTTGATCGGCCCGCCCTCGCCGTTGACGACGAGCCACGGCCCTGGAAGCGGGGCCTCGGGTGCGTCGTAGTACACGCAGGTGACGCCGTTCCAGCCGTGTGCGGGCTCGTCCACGATACCGGCGGTCGCCACGACGACGGCTCCGGCCCGCAGTTGTTCCCCTGTCTCGAGCGACACCGCGTGCGGGCCGACCGTGGCAACTGCGGTCCCGGTACGGATGTCGAGGCTTTCCGCGAGCTGGGTTGCAATCGAGCCCATCCCGTTCCGTGGGAGTGCGGCGGGCCCGGCGGAGAACGATCGGAGCACGAAATCGAGAAACCGGCTCGACGTCGTCAGATGCTCCTCGAGGAAGATGCCGCGCAGAAACGGTGCGAAGAAGCGCTCTACGGTCGCACGCGACATCCCGGAGCGTCGCAGCGCCTCTGCGGTTGTCGTCTCGTCGCCGGAACCGCGCAGGAGTTTGAGAACAGCGGCGCCGTCGCGCACGCCGACAACGCCCCCGGCAAGCGCCCGGAGACTGCGAACGGGCGACTGGCGCGGATCGGCCAGCCGGCGGAAGCGACCATGCGACCGGATGATCGCGCCACGCTCGAACGTCCCAGGGTCGAGCCGGTCGTAGTCGAGCAGGGCCCTCGCCTCCGGGTAGGCGAGGGGAAGCACCTGGAAGCCGTGGTCGAGCAGGAAACCGTCCACGACGTCTGTCTTCACCCGTCCTCCCACGCAGTCGGAGCGCTCGAGTAAGAGTGGCACGCGCCCGGCGGCGACGAGCCTGCGGGCGCAGGCCAGGCCGGCTACTCCAGCGCCGACAACGATCACGTCGTATGCGTCACTCACGACCACGAGCGTACCGCGCCAGCACGTCGTCGATGTCGGTCACCTGGCGCGGCGACCTGGGCCGTCCGGCCGCGTACCGGACGACCTTCCCGGAGCTTGTCAGTGCACCCGAAGTTTGGTGTCTGCGTGCCAGAACATCGCGGCGACTGCGGCAGCCTCGGCGGCAAGGCTCACCACCGCCACGATTTTCAGCAAGCTGTGTGTTTTTACCATGGTATTCCGTATCGGTCTCGCGGGGGCATTCCTTGAGGCGCCCGTCAGGCGTGGCTCTGGCCATTCCCGAGCGGCTTCGGCCTCGATTGCCGTCCACGTTCGACGTGGAGCACGCCCACCTCGATCATCGGCTCCGTCACAACGGTCTAGACAATATCCGAATAGTCCGACTACGATACGTCGATGGACGAGGCCTACACGTTCGATCTCGAGCGCGGTTCGACGCCCCTGTACCTGGCGATTGCAGAGCAGCTTACGGGCGCAATCGCTTCTGGCCGGCTCGCCAAGGGAACACGGCTGCCCCCGGAACGTCAGTTTGCCGAGTCGCTCGCCGTGAGCCGCATGACCGTTCGTCAGGCCCTCGGCGAACTCGAGCGCGCCGGGCTGCTCCGACGCGTTGTCGGTCGGTCGGGCGGCACCTTCGTGCGAGAGCCCGTGGTAAGGAGAGACGCGATACAGGCGATCGGGCTGTCGGCGGCGCTGAGGCGCGAGGCAAACGCAGCGCATGTCGAGCTGATCTCGACGGAGATCGAATCGGCCGGGAAGAGAGGCTCCGCCGTCCTCGGTGTCGGACAGGACGACGATGTTGTCGTGATCGTGCGGTTGCGTCTTGTAAAAGGGAAGCCGTTCGCTGTCGAACGATCCTCGCTCCCTCTAGGCCTCTTTCCCGGTATCGAGAAGATGAACCTTGCCGGTTCCCTGTACGGCCTCATGGATGTGGAGTTCGGTTTACGGCCCGTGCGGATGGTGGAGCGCCTCGAGACTGCCGGCGCGCGGCCTTCTGATTCCCGCACGATGGGAGTGAAGCGGGGCGCGCCCATGATTCTCGTCGAACGCATCGGCTACTCGGCCGACGGTACGGCCGTCGAGTTCGCCCGTGACCGCTTTCGCGGTGATAGCGCCTTCCTGGTCGTGGAATCCAACCGGGTCGAAGGGTGAGATCGAGCAGAGGCGGTGTCGGCTCGGGCACCCACGACCGCTAGCTGCGTGGTGTGCTCCGTCAAGCCGCGCGGGCGACGACGTTCCGCATGCCGTAGAGCAACGCGCCGATGGCCGATCGTCGAGGTCGGCCGAGCCGGTCTCCCCGGCTACTCCGGGTCGCGGGTCTCGGGCGGGCGCAGCGCAGCGAACGGGTCCGTGATCTCCAGGGCTTGCTCCGAGAAGGAGAACTCCTCGGCGGGTCTGCCTCCCGCGCGCCCGGGGTCGCGCCGGCCACCCGTCGGCGCTATCGCTTTGCGGCGTAGCAGAACCCGCTTCAGGTTCGTTGCCGAGACGTCGTAGCCGAGAGCCGCGGCGTACACGTCGCGGAGCTCCGTCAGGGTGAAGGATGCCGGGGCGAGGGCGAACCCGATGTTGGAATACGAGAGCTTGCCGCGCAGGCGGTCGCGCGCCGAGTTGACAATCGCTCCGTGGTCGAACGCCGTGGGAGGGAGAGCGTCGATCGGGTGCCAACTCGTGTCCTCGGGCAGGGATGGATCGACACCGACCGGGACGAGGCCGACGTAGGCGGTGGCGATCTCCCATTCGACCGGGTTCCTCTCGGGGTCGCCGTACGTCGAGACCTGTTCGAGGTGTGCGATCCCGGCGAGATCGACCTTCGTCGCGAGATGCCGCCTGATCGACATCTCGAGTGTCTCGTCGGCGTCGAGTACGCCACCGGGCAGGGCCCAGGCGCCCCTGAAGGGGTCTTGGGCTCGTTGCCAGAGCAGCACCTGCAGAACATCGTCGCGGACCTGCACGACAGCAGCGACCGTGATCTGGGCAGGTCTGATACACTCGGTCTGAGGTTTACGACTCATAGTCAAAAACTAGCGAAAGGTTCAGGAGATGTCAATGCGAAAGAGTCGTTGGGGATTGTTTGCCGGGTCCGTGGCGGCGGTCGCGCTTCTCGCGGCAGGGTGTGGCTCGAGTGACGAGGCGGCCTCGGTAACGACGGAGACTACCCCGACCGGCATCAAGGTGGGGCTGGTCACCGACCTCGGCCAGCTCAACGACGACGGGTTCACCGAACTCGCCTACAACGGTCTCAAGCGGGCAGAGAAGGAGCTTGGGATCCAGGGTCGTGTCGTCGAGTCGCAATCCGCTGCTGACTACATCCCCAACATGACGTCTCTCGCGCGCAAGGGCTACGACCTGATCATCGGATTGGGGTACGCCCAGGGCGATGCGATTGCGAGCACGGCAAAGGAGTTCCCGAACACGAAGTTCGCCATCGTTGATGTCGATCAGGCCACGCTGAAGGGCAAGCCCGCGAATGTCCAGGGGCTCGTGTTCCGCGAGGAGCAGGTGGGATACCTCGTCGGCTATCTTGCTGCGCTGCAGGCGAAGCGCGAGGGCGGGAAACTCGTCAGTGCTGTCGCCGGCTTCAAGGAGCCGGGGGTCGATCGCTTTATCGCCGGCTACAAGGCCGGTGCTGCAGCCGCTGTGCCGGGGATGAAGGTCAAGTGGGGCTACTCGCAGGACTGGGACGACCAGGCGAAGTGCAAGGAGCTCGCGCTGAACCAGATCGCAGCAGGCTCGAAGGCCGTCTTCCAGGTTGCCGGTGGGTGTGGCCTCGGAGCGTTGCTCGCGGCGAAGCAGCAGAAGGTCTGGGGGATCGGCGTCGATGCAGACCAGTCGTTCCTCGGCCCTCACGTGCTGACGAGCGGGCTCAAGGGCGTTGACAGCGCAGTGTTCCTGACGGCCAAGGCCGTGCAGGATGGCTCCTTCACCGGTGGTGGAAACGCCGTCTTCGGTCTCACTGAAGACGGCGTCGGCCTCGGGAAGTTCAGTCCCGACGCGAACAGCGATGACATCGCGGCGACGAAGAAGATCGAGCAGGAGATCGCGGACGGGACGATCACCGGCATCCCGACGACGACCGGGTAAGAACGTCCGTTGCGCGTGGGCCGGCTCGGCGAGTCGGCCCACGCTGATTCCTCGTCAGGGCCTCGAAACCGAGCGGCCGGGAGGCAGGTGCGCGGCGACGAGACGTTCCTCGCGTCCGGTAGTTCCCCGTTCCGATGCCCTTGCGAGACGCTTCTGGCCGCCCGCATCACCCCCGCAGGGCCGGCCCCAAAGCATCCCGTAGGGGCGTGACCTGTCCCGCCCGGTGGGGTGGCGGACTACGGGTCGAGCTCGAGCACTCCGTGGGGCGAGCCGAACTCGGCCAGCTTGTCGAGGAACGGTTGCGGCGGAAACGCCTCCGGGCCGAGCACGCCTGCACCACTCCAGGAGCCCTCGGTGAGAAGCTCGAGCGCACAGACAGGGTTGAGCGCGGTCTGCCAGACGACGGCCTGCGAGCCGTACTCCCGCATCGACCACTCGTTGTCAACGACGTGGTAGAGGTAGGTCTTGCGTGGCTGCCCGTCCTTGCCGAGCCCGGTGACAAGCGTTCCGGCGCAGGTCTTGCCCTTCATCCGGTCACCCAGCGTGGCGGGGTCGGGCAGCACGGCTGCGATCACGTCACGGGGTGCCACCTCGACACCCTTGACGAGGACTTTCTCCTTCGAGTCGAGTCCGATCAGCTGAATCGTCGCGAGAACGTTGATGAAGGAGTCGCCGAGGCCGTACTTGAACGTGACGCGCTTGCAGTCGATGAAGCGGGGTACGAGCACCACCTCCTCGTGCTCCACGTTCACGCACTCGATGGGCCCGATGCCCTCCGGGAAGTCGAATGTCTCGGGCTCGGAGAACCGCGCCGTCGTGAACCACCCGCGCTCCTTCTCCCAGATGACAGGAGGGTTGAGGCACTCCTCGATCGTTGTCCAGATCGAGAAGGTGGGAGCGAAGTGGTACCCCTCGACAACGAGGTTGGCGCCATCGCGGATGCCGATCTCGTCGATTTCGGAGAACAGTTCGTCGGCGGCGTAGCGTGCAAAGACGTCGGACGCGCCCGGTTCGATCCCCATCCCGACGAGCGCAAGCTGACCCTTCGCCTCCCACGCTGCCGCACGCTCGAACTGGTAGTCGCCGAGCTTGACGCCGCTCTTCTCGAACGGGTGTGTCGGGTGCCGCTCGGACAACGTCATCGCCATGTCCACGTACGTGACGTCGGCATCGAAGCACGCGTCGAAGATCGGGACGTTGAAGACCGGGTCTACGGCGTTCATCACATGGGTTGCGTCCGTGGCCCGGATCAGGTCGGCGACTGCCTCCTGCGAGGAGGCGTCGATGCGATGGGCGCTGAAGCGTTCGTCGTCGAGGGAGGAGACGACGGCTTCGGAGCGGGCGCCATCGTAGTCGGCGAGGGCGCAGTGCTCGAAGAACGAGCGGCGCTGTGCGATGCGGGCAAGAGCGGTCCCGACACCACCGGCCCCGACGACAAGGAGTCTCATACCTGGATTTGTACCTGATCGCACGGTCAGGTTCGCCAGACAGCCGCATGTATCACGGTGATACGCTCGCGCCAGGGTCGAGAGTCGTTTCAAGTGTCGTTCCACGAGAGGGAGTCGGACATGAGCGGAGTCGTCTCGATTGAGGAGCAAAAGCGGGCCAATCACGCCTGCGGCGCCTGACCCGTTGACGACCGCCGGCTCTCGCCTGGTGCGCGACCTGCGCGCGCTCGCGTCGATTCCCGCTCCGACCGGGGCCGAGGGTCCGCGGCTGGACTGGCTCGAGCAACGGCTGCGATCCGCAGCCGGGCGGCGAGTGCGGGACGAAGCGGGCAATCTCGTCTGGCTGCTCGGCGAAGGGCGCGCGACGCTGGGACTTCTGGCGCACGTCGATACCGTTTTCGGTGCCGACGTCCCGCACGTCCCGCACGAGCGCGACGGCTGGCTGCACGGCCCGGGGATCGGGGACAACGCGGCGGCGGTCATCGTTGCCGTCGACGTCGTCGAGCGGCTCGCACCCGAGCTCACACGCTCTCTCGCTGTCGTGTTCACGGTGGGCGAGGAAGGGCTCGGGAACCTGCGTGGTGCGCGCCACGCGTGTGCGGAGCTCGATCCCGACGCGGTGATCGCGTTGGAAGGCCACGGCATCGAGCTCGTGTGCGTTGACGCGGTCGGTTCCTCGCGGGCTCGCCTGACCGTTACGGGGCCAGGAGGCCATTCGTGGTGGGATCGGGGTCGGCCGAGTGCAATCCACGAGCTGCTTGCGGCGCTCGAGACGTTGCTCTCCGGGATGGAGCCGGACGTTGCCGTGAACGTCGGGGTGATCTCCGGCGGTGGCGCCGTGAACGCGATCGCCGCCCGGGCCGAGGCGATAGTCGAGGTGCGCTCACTCGACGAAGCCACGCTCGACATGTTCGAGGAGCGCATCGGTGGGCTATCGGTCACCCCGCCCTCACAGCTTGCAGTCGAGGCACTCGGCCGTCGGCCTGCAGGGCGGCTCGACCGGGGCCATCCGCTGCTTGCGGCGGTGCGGGACGTTCGCCGGCAGCTCGGTCTCACCGACACGCTCGGAGACGGCTCGACCGACGCCAATGCGGCGCTGGCGCTCGGGATCCCGGCCCTCTGTCTCGGTTGTTCGAGAGGCCATGACATGCACGCGCTCGGTGAGCGCATCGAGGTCGCATCGCTCGCCGACGGCTGCGCGCAGCTCGAGGGTGTTCTGCGCGCGCTGCTCGTTGCATAGCGAGTGCCTACGCGTCGAGGCCGGGCGCGAGTACCGCGGCGCAGACGTCCGCAAACGCCGCCGCGGTCAGTGTCGGCACGGCCCCGGCGCGCCGCACGAGCCCGGCAACGAGCGCTCGCGTCGTCCCCGAGACCGGGATCGCCACCAACGGCATGCCGTCCACCGACGCAGTGGGGATGGGCTTCGCGTTTGCGAGCGTGTAGCCGAAGCCGTTCGCCACGAGGCTTCGCAGCAGCTCCGGATCGGAGACTCTCCGGTCGACCACGGGTTCGACACCGGCCTTTCGGTACAGGTCGAGGAAGTACTCGCGCGAGAGTGGTAGGTCGAGCAGGACGAGCGGCTCTCGTGCCAGGCGCCCCAGGGTGACGGAGCGTCGTCGCGCAAGCGGGTGACCTGCACCGACGAGCGCATACACCGGGAACGTCGCAAGCGGCGTGGACGAGAGCGACGCATCGAGCGCGAGGTCATAGGTGAGTGCGACGTCGATGGTTGCGTCCTCGAGCCAGCGGAGCAGCGTCGGCTGGTCTCCCGTGTGCAGGGTCGCCCGCGCCTACGGCCAGCTGGTCTCGAACGCACCGAAGATGCGCGGGATCGCCACCGGGGCGAGGGTTATCAGGCAGCCGACCGGAAGCTCCCCTGCGACCGTGCCACGGAGTTCGGCGCTGTGCTGGCCGACGCGTCCGGCAGCGGAGATAACGGCTCGGGCGTCGGGCAGCAGCGACCGTCCTGCCGACGAGGGAACCGCTCGTCGTCTGGGTGCGCGGACGAGAAGCTGGATTCCGAGCGAGCGCTCGAGGTCGGCAATCGACTCCGACACGGTTGCCTGCGCGAGCCCCAGTCGTGCGGCGGCCAGGGCGACCCCACCCTCATCACAGGCGGCGACGAAACAGGCGAGCTGGCGCAGCGTGAACAGGAAGTCTCATTCATCGGTATAACCAATATTTTTGCAGAAAAAGATCGATTTGTACGAATACTGCCAATGTGACATCCTGCGGAGCAGTCGAGGCGGAGGGATTAGCGGAGTGCTGAGAACGGGCGATGAGTACCGTGAGTCGATTCGTGACGGGCGTGAGGTGTGGATCGACGGCGAACGCGTCGAGGACGTCTCCGTCCATCCCTCGTTCAAGCCGATCGTAGACATCCGCGCGCGGATCTACGACCTTGCGCACGAGTCTGCGACGCAGGACGTGATGTCGTACGTCGATTCAGAGACGGGCGAGCGGTGCTCGACGGGACCGAAGCTACCGCTGACGAAAGAGGACTGGCATGCCAAGCGGCTGGCCGTGGACACCGTCCTCGACGACATTGGCGGCATCGTCACGCGCGTCGGCGACGAGACCGTCGGCGAGATGTGGTCGCTCTACGACGGCCAGGATGTGCTCAACGAGATAGACAGCTCCTTCTCCGAGCACATCCGGGTTCACGTCCGCCACGCTGCGCTTGCCGATCCTTTCCACGTCTCGGCGAACACCGACCCGAAGGGCGATCGCGCGAAAGGGCCACAGGATCAGGATCCAGACGTGCTCCTGCACGTGGCGGGCGAGACCGACAGTGGCATCATGGTGCGCGGCGCGAAGTTCGAGACCGCGGCTGCGTACGCCAATCAGGCGTTCGTGAAGCCGACGATCGGCGACTGGGGGGACGACGAGCTCTCGGACTACGCCGTCGGCTTCATCGCCGACATGGGCGCACCCGGTGTCCGGCACATCTGCCGCTCGTCCTTTGCCGGTCGTAAGCCCATCGAGGACTACCCGCTGTCAGGGCGTTTCGACGAGGTTGACACGATGATCGTGTTCGACGACGTCGAGATCCCGTGGGAGAACGTGTTCTTCTACCGGCATACACATGCCGCCAAGTTCATCCGCGCGACGTTGCACCGCTACAGCATGTTCCCGTTCGTGCAGCGCCATCTGCGGTTCGCCGACCTGCTCGTGGGAGTGGCGTATACGAACGCCCATCAGACCGGCGTCAAGATGCACCAGGGCGTGCGCGAGAAGCTCGGCCGGCTGGCCGTCTATCGCGAGGGGATCAACGCGCATCTCACGGCTGCGATCGAGCTTGCCGAGGTGAGCCCCGGCGGGCTGCTGATGCCGAATCAGTCTCTCCTCTACACGGGCCGGGTGTTCGCCTGCGCACAGCTGCCGGAGATGATGCACCTCACCCGCGACCTCTGTGGCGGGCAGCTCTGCGTCACCCCGGACGCAGCCTCGTTTGCGGCCGACGGCGTCGGCGACTGGCTGCAGAAGTACTACCGGATCGACCGATTCGGAGCCGACGACCGGCGACGCCTGTTCGCCTTCGCACGCGACCTGCTCAACTCCGACTATGCGGGGCATCGCCTGACCTTCCAGCTCTTCGCGCAGTCACCCGCGTTCTCGCATCTGCTTGCCGTCTACAACAACTACGATTTCGCCGGGCCCGCCGACCTCGTTCGCCGGTATGCAGGGCTCGAGGAGCCCCTGGAGGTGCTCGGATGAGACAGCCGGAGAAAGGCCCGAACGACCGGATCGTGGTGGGAGGACACGAGCGCATACGGCCGTTCAACACGCGTGACACCTACCCCGAGCAGCGGCTTGGAAACGACCTTGCGCAGGCGGTGATCGCCGGCAACACCGTCTATCTGCGTGGGCAGGTCGCGCAGGATCTCGACACGCGTGAGGACGTCGCGATCGGCGACCCTGCGGGTCAGACGCGCAAGGTGATGGACAACGTGGAGTTGCTGCTCGGCGAATGCGGGGCCCGGCTCGAACACGTCGTCTCCTGTCATGTCTATCTCACCGATATCCGGTACCGAGAAGCCGTCTACGGCGTGCTCGGAGAGAGGCTCGTCGGCGTGCACCCGGTATTCACGGGGCTCGTCGTCTTGGCGTTGGCGCGCCCGCAGTGGGTCGTCGAGGTAACCGTCACCGCCGTGCTGCCATGACGTTCTCTCTTGTCGGGCGCTGCGAGCAGACAGGGATGCTGGGCACCTGTGTGACCTCGTCGAGTCCGGCCGTCGCCGCACGATGTGCGTGGGCGCGGGCGGGGGTCGGCGCGGCCTGCACGCAGAACATCACCGACCCGAGGCTCGGGCCGGGGCTCCTCGACCTGCTCGCCGTCGGCCACGACGCGCAGCAGGCACTCGACGAGGTCGTCGCGACCGCGGAGCACGTTGCCCATCGGCAGTTGACGCTCGTGGACGCCACGGGTCGTACGGCGGTGTTTTCGGGCGAGCACGTCCTTGGCCGTCACGCGACCCGGGCGGAGCGTGACTGCGCGGCGGCCGGCAATCTGCTCGCCGACGACGCGGTTCCCGTGGCGATGGTGGAGGCGTTCCGTGGCACGGCCGACGTTCAACTCGGCGAGCGGCTGGTCGCGGCACTCCGCGCCGGTCGGGACGCGGGTGGGGAAGAGGGGCCGGTGCGCTCGGCGGGCATCGTGGTCGTTGACGCGGTCGCGTGGCCCGTCACCGACCTCCGGGTTGACTGGGACGAGGACGATCCGATCGAGCGCCTCGCATTTCTGTGGGAGATGTGGAGGCACCAGGCCGACGACTACGTCACGCGCGCACTCGACCCGCGCGCGGCACCGAGCTTCGGGGTGCCCGGCGATGCCTGAGACGCAGCCGCATCCTCTCGACTCGATCGGTGCCGACGAGATCTCTCGTGCGGTGCGGGTTGCCCGCTCGGCGCCCGGTCTCGGCGATCGTGTCCAGATCGTCTCGGTCGAGGCCCGTGAGCCGGTCAAGACCGAGTATCTCGCGTGGAAGGACGGCGGGCTGCGACCGCGGCGCGAGGCGTTCTGCGTGTTGCTCGACCGGGGCCGGCGACGTGGCGTCGAGGTCGTCGTCGCGCTCGGCATTGACGGTGACGAGCTCGTGTCGGCGCTCGAACTGCCCGCAGGCGCCCAGCCGGGTATCCACAACGAGGAGTTCGTCGCCGTCGTGGACGCGGTGCTGGCCGACGACCGCTACGTCGAGGCGCTGCGACGTCGCGGGGTTGACCCGGCCACCGTTCACGTGGAGCCGTGGTCGGTCGGCACCTTCGAGCCGGCTACGGCCCGGCTCGCCAGGGCGCTTTCCTGGGTGCGGGCCGATGACGACGGCGACAATCCCTACTCGCGCCCGCTCTACGGGCTCGTCGCGGTCGTCGATCTCGACGACATGGTGGTCGTCCGTATCGACGACGACGCTCCGGGAACGGGTCCCCCGAGTGGAGAGGGTGGCGACTACCGGGGCGGCGGCGGGCGGCCGTACCGCACCGACCTGCGACCCATCTCGATCATCCAGCCCGAGGGCCCGAGCTTCACGCTCGACGGCCGGAAGGTCTGCTGGCAGAAGTGGGATCTTCGGATCGGGTTTCATCCGCGTGAGGGGCTGACGTTGCATGACATCGGCTACACCGACGACGGCGAGCGGCGCTCGATCTGCCATCGTGCCTCGATCGCCGAGCTCGTGATCCCGTACGGCGACCCCAGCCCGACCACTCATTTCAAGGCGGTGTTCGACACGGGCGAGTACGGCCTCGGCTCCCTCGTCAACTCACTGCAGCTGGGATGCGACTGTCTCGGCGAGATCGCGTACCTGGACGCAGTCACACATGCCTGGGACGGGTCGCCGGTCACGATCCCGAACGCGATCTGCGTCCACGAGGAAGACGACAACCTGCTCTGGAAGCACACCGACGAACATTCCGGCAGGGTCGATCGCGCCCGCTCCAGACGCCTCGTGATCTCCTGTATTGCCACGGTCGGAAACTACGAGTACGGCTTCTTCTGGTATCTCCGTCAGGACGGCTCGATCGAGTTCGAGGCAAAACTGACCGGCATCGTCCACACGGCCGGCTGGATCGCTCCGGAGCGATCGCCGTACTCGTTACCGCTGGGCGACGGTATCGTCACGAGCAACCATCAACATTTCTTCTGCGCGCGCCTCGACCTCGACATCGACGGCGTCGAGAACACCGCATTCGACGTCGAGGCCGTCAGCGAACCGCGTGGGCCGGGCAACCCCGACGGGATGGCCTTTCGACCAGAGAGGCTCACGTACGAGAGCGAGTCCCGGGCGCGCCGCTCCGTCTCTCCGGCGACCGCGCGCCGGTTTCGCGTCGAGAACACCGGCAGGCGTAACCGGATCGGCGATGCTGTCTCCTACGAGTTGATTCCCGGTGAGAGCGTGGAACCGATGCAGCAGCCCGATTCCTCGATCCGTGAGCGCGCACGCTTTCTCGACCACAACGTGTGGGTCACGCGGTACGACCCGGCCGAGCGCTATCCGGCGGGCGAGTATCCCAACCAGGCCGCGGGCGAGGACGGCCTCCCACGTTGGACGGCGGCCGACCGGCCGCTTCTCGACGAGGACGTCGTGCTCTGGTACGTCTTTGGTGCGCACCATTTTCCACGGCTCGAGGACTGGCCCGTGATGCCCGTGACGTCGTGTGGCTTTGTGCTGCGCCCGGTCGGGTTCTTCGACTACAACCCTGCGCTCGATGTACCGCCTCCCGAGCCCGCAGGGCACTGTCGGCCCGTAGGAGCGGCCGATGGTTGACGTGGCCTGCGCTCGACGGCCTTGCAAGTGCTTTACACTCCGCGGTGGGCCAGGCTTCACCCTGCAGCGGGGAGAGAAGTTTACCCAGAGACACGAGGAATGGCTTATGACCCGTAGACACACAGTGTTCCAAGAGCTTTCCCCCACCCTTGAACTGCGCCAGAGGAGTAAGAGATGTCCGATCTAGCACCGCCCCGTTTTTCCGAAGCAACGACCGAGCACACGACTCAACTTGCGCTGGATGAGAAGGCGAAGCTGAAGAGGGTCTTCCGTCGCACCGACATGATCCTGTTCACGGTCTGCGCAACGGTCGGTCTCGACCTGATCGGCACGCTCGCCGGCCTGGGCCTCGAGGCCATCGTCTGGATCATCGTTCTCGCGCTCTTCTTCGTCCTTCCGTACGGACTGCTGATGTCGGAGCTCGGGTCGTCCTTCCCGGAGCAAGGCGGTCCGTACGAGTGGGTCAAGCTCGCGTTCGGTCGCTTCCAGGCATCCATCTTTGCTGTTCTCTACTGGGTGACGAACCCGTTCTGGGTGGGTGGTGCGCTCTCGTTTGCGGCTGTCGCTGCGGCGAGTGCACAGTGGGGTGAGATCGCGGACGGCTCTGCGCTCGACTACATCTTCAAGATCGTCTTCGTCTGGTTCTCGATCATCGTTGCGATCGTCTCGTTTGAGAAGGGCAAGTGGATCCCCAATGCCGGCGCCGTCGCACGCGCGCTGATCGTCGGCGTCTTCACCACCACGGCGTTGATCTACGCGATCCGTCACGGCGTACACGGCCTCGCCTGGGGCGATCTGTCGCCCTCGATGGCCGGGTTCCTCGGTATCGTCCCAATCGCGCTCTTCGCGTTCGTCGGGTTCGAGCTGCAGGCGAACGCCTCGGAGGAGATGATCGATCCGCAGAAGGACATCCCGGTCTCGGTCGCCCGCTCCGGCGTCCTCACGGTGCTGGCATACCTCGTGCCCGTCCTCGGCGTGCTGTTCGTGTTGCCCGGGCAGGCCGTGGAGGGCCTCGACGGCCTGGTCAAGGCCGCTGGCACGGCATACTCCGACGTGTGGGGTGGTGCGAGCGGCTTCATGCTCGGAGTCACCGTGGTGCTACTCATCTTCGCGCTTGCGACGTCGGGTGCGGTCTGGATGATCGGATCCGACCGGACGCTCGCAGTCAGCGCGATGGACGGCTCGTTCTTCCCGTTCTTTGGCAAGTTCGATGCCCGCTTCGGCACGCCCGTTCGCGTCAACCTGCTCTCGGGCGTTGTCGGGACGATCTTCACGGTCGTCGCGACGCTCTTCTTCACGAAGGGCGGATCCGGGGCCGCAGCAGCCTTCGGCGCTGTGCTCACAATCGCGATCTCCACGACGCTTCTCAGCTACCTGTGGGTCTTCCCGGCGGCCTACGCGCTCCGCAAGAAGCGGGGCGAGGTGCCTCGCATCTATCGTGTGGGGAGGTCGGGGAACGGACTGCTCCTCTGCTGCGCGACGGTGACGACGTTGTTCTGTGTCGTGGGTTCGCTCGAGGCAGTCGTCCCGGGCTTGATCTGGAAGCTCGTCGGCGAGGACTACGGCAGCTTCTTCGAGGCCTGGGGCGTCTCACGGTCGAGGTTCGAGATCCTGACGCTCGGTTCCCTGGCAGTGGTCTTCCTGACCGCTGTGGTCGGCTACCTTGCCGGTGGGAAAGTACGGCGGCAGGACGTCGCGGTCTCGCTCGTGCACGAGGAGACGTAGCGCGCGCCTGCTCGGAGCTTTCGGGTAAGGCGTAATCGATCGCGGTGGTAGGCTCGCAGCGGTCGAGATCGACAATTCCCCGAGAAGGAGTCAAATATGGGTGGTTCAGTGAGCCGGCACAGGATGTTCATCGACGGTGCGTTCGTCGATTCGTCGTCGGGTGAGACGATGGAGGTGCTCAACCCCTCGACCGGCGAGGTGATCGCGGAGGTGCCGCGAGGGACGGCGGACGATGTCGAGCGAGCTGTGTCGGCGGCGAAGACCGCCTGGGACGAGTGGCGTTTCAAGACGCCGAAGGACCGCATGGAGCTGCTCCTCAAATTGGCCGACGTGATCGAGGAGAACGCAGAGGAGCTTGCGCGTCTCGAGTCGCTGAACGTCGGAAAGCCGTGGTGGGTCGCCGCTGACGAGCCCGGTATCATGGTGGACAACCTCCGTTTTTTCGCAGGCGCGGCGCGGAACCTCGAGGGGAAAGCGGCCGCCGAGTACGTTGCGGGATACACGTCGATGGTGCGCCGCGAGCCGCTCGGGATCGTCGCCGGCATCTGCCCCTGGAACTACCCGCTCTTCATGGCGGTGTGGAAGATGGGCCCCGCGCTCGCCGCAGGCAACGTCCAGATCATCAAGCCGGCGGAGCAGACGCCGCTGACGATGCTGCGCTTCGTCGAACTCGCACAGGAGGTGCTGCCGCCGGGCGTACTCCAGGTCGTGACGGGTGACGGCGTTCCGGTCGGAGACGCCCTCGTGCGCCATCCGGCGATTGCACTCGTCTCGCTCACGGGCGACACCGCCACGGGCAAGCTGATCGCGAAGAACGCAGCCGATACCGTCAAGCACGTCCATCTCGAACTGGGCGGCAAGGCCCCGATGATCGTGCTCGACGACGCCGACCCCGCAACGGTTGCCGAGGCGATCAAGATCGGTGGCTTCTTCAACTCGGGGCAGGACTGCACCGCGTCGTCGCGCATCCTGGTTGACGAGCGGATCTATGACGAGGTCGTCTCCCGTACCGTCGATGCCGTCGCCTCGCTGACCGTCGGCGACCCCGGCACCGACGACGAGATTGGCATGGGCCCCGTGATCTCCGCGGAGCAGCAGGAGCGCGTGCTCGGGTTCCTCGAGCGCGCCGTTGACGCGAAGGCCTCCGTCCTGACGGGCGGTGACTCGGTCGGCGACCGTGGCTACTTCGTCAGGCCGACGATCGTCGCCGACGTGCAGCAGGACGCGGAGATCGTGCAGAGCGAGGTCTTCGGCCCTGTCGTCACGGTGCAGCGGTTTACCTCCGACGAGCAGGCGGTCGCGATGGCAAACGACGTACGGTACGGCCTCGCCTCCTCGGTGTTCTCGGAGAACGTGGGCAGGGCGATGAAGGTCGCAGCCGGGCTCGACTTCGGCTGCGTCTGGATCAACGAGCATCTGTTCCCGCTCACGCCCGAGATGCCCCACGGCGGCTTCAAGGAGTCGGGCTACGGCAAGGACATGTCGGCCTACTCGATGGAGGAGTACACGCGGGTCAAGCACGTCTGCGTGAAGCTGAGCTGAGCTGGTATCTCTCTCGCCCGAGGGGGTCGTTCCCTGCAGGAACCGATCATGGCCGGAGCGTCCTGATCGCTACGATGCGAAGGTGAGTGTGAGGTGACGACGACGGAGAACTCGGTTCTGCCGGGGTCGGCCCCTGGCGAGAAGGGTTTGCGCACAGGGGCTCTGGGGCTGCTCTCCAGCATCGTGATCGGGGTCGCCTCGACCGCCCCCGGCTACAGCCTCGCATCTGCGCTCGGGCTCGTCGTTGTCGCCGTCGGCCTCTTCTCGCCGGCGATCATGTGGGTGTCGTTCATCCCCATGCTCTTCATCGCAGCGGGGTTCTACTACCTGAACAAGGCCGACCCCGACTGTGGAACGACGTTCACGTGGGCGACGAAGGCTTTCGGGCCCTGGGTCGGCTGGCTCGGCGGTTGGGCGGCTCTCATCGCCCAGGTGGTCGTGATCGCCAACCTCTCGCAGATCGCCGGCGAGTACAGCTTCCTGCTCGTTGGCTCGGACGGCCTTGCGGGCAGCACGTTCTGGGTGACCGTGACCGGTGTGATCTGGATCGTGGTCATGAGCTGGATCTGTTACGTCGGCATCGAGGCATCGGCACGGTCGCAGTACGTCCTGCTCGCCGCCGAGATCGTTGCGCTGTTCACGTTCGCCGCCGTCGCGCTGTTCAAGGTCTACACGAGCGATCCGGCCGGTTCGATCAGGCCCTCGCTGAACTGGCTGAACCCGTTCGAGATCTCGTCGTTCAGTGCCCTCGTGGCAGGCGTCCTCGTGGCCATCTTCATCTACTGGGGCTGGGACTCCACGGTGAGCGTCAACGAGGAGACGGAGGACTCGACGCGGACACCGGGCCGGGCCGCAATCCTGAGCACGATCATCCTGCTCGCCATCTACGTCGTCGTAGCCATCGCGGCGCAGGCGTTCCACGGCCCCGAATTCCTCGTCGAGAACCAGCTCGACGTCCTCGCCGCACTCGGACGTGACGTGCTCGGCTCGCCGTTCGACAAGATCCTGATCCTCGCCGTCCTCACGTCCGCCTCGGCCTCGACCCAGACGACGATCCTTCCGTCCACGCGGACGGCTCTCTCGATGGCTGTCCAGGGAGCGTTCCCGAAGCAACTCGGCAACGTGCACCCGAAACACCTCACGCCGGGAACGGCAACGATCTGGATGGCCGTGATCTCTGTCATCTGGTACGTGGGACTCACGCTCGTGAGCGAGAACGCCCTCTACGACTCGATCGCCTCGATCGGCATGTTCATTGCGCTCTACTACGGCGTCACGGGACTCGCCTGTGTCTACTTCTTCAGAAAGCAGTTGACGAGGAGTGTCAAGACCTTCGTTCTCGTCGGCGTCGTTCCCCTGCTCGGAGCGATCATGATGGGCTTCATCCTCGTCAAGTCGGTCATAGACCTGTCCGATCCCGCCAACTCGGAGTCGGGGGACTCGTGGTTCGGCCTCGGCCCGCCTCTCGTCATCGCAATCATGTTCATAGTTCTGGGTGTCGTTCTCATGTTCTGGCGCTGGTTCAACCATCGTGCGTTCTTCCAGCGGCACGCCGAGATCGCAGACCCCGCGGTGCTCGATGGGTAACACCTTCGTCCTCGGGTACGACGACTCTCTCTCGGCGAATGCCGCTCTGGCAGAGACGATCCGCAGGGCGCCACCTCTCGGGGCCGATGTCTGCGTTGTCTTCGGGTACTACATCAGCGCCTTCGGTGGCCCTGCCGTCGAGGGCGAATCGACCGACTTCCGCAGCCAGCTCGAGGGCGTTGGCTCGCGGGCGGTCGGCCGGGCAGTGGCCGACCTCGAGGCTGCCGGTATCACGGTTTCCTCGCGGATCCAGGAAGGGAGGCCTGCCGACGTGCTGATGGCCGTGGCCACGGAGATCGGAGCCGGTACGATCGTCGTTGGCACCGTCGGCGAGAACCCGGTGAGCGGTGCTCTCCTCGGCTCGGTCGTTCTCAAGCTCGTGCAGCGGTCGTCTACGCCGTTGCTCATCGTTCCCACACAGAAAGGCCCGAAAAGTGGCCGCAGCTGACCTCCAGCAGAACGCGCGGGATCACCTCTGGATGCACTTCACCCGCATGGGTGGCTTCGGCGAGGGAAAGGACGTGCCGATCATCGTCAGGGGCGACGGCTGTTACCTCTGGGACGCGAACGGCAAGCGCTACCTCGACGCTCTCGCAGGCCTGTTCTCGGTCAACATCGGCTACGGCTACGGCGAGGAGATCGGCCAGGCTGCGCTCGAGCAGATGCGCGAGCTGCCGTTCTACACCAACTGGTCGTACGCCCATCCGAGGGCGATAGAGCTCGCGACCGAGCTGGCCTCGCTCGCACCCGGTGACCTGAATCGCGTGTTCTTCGTCTCAGGTGGCTCCGAGGCGGTCGAGGCGGCGTGGAAGCTCGCACGGCAGTACTACGTGGCGCGCGGCAATCACGGCGGGCCGCTCCGCTACAAGGCGATCGCGCGGTACATCTCCTACCACGGCACGACGATGGGTGCGCTCTCGATCAACGGCTGCCCGTCCCTGCGGGGGGTCTTCGAGCCGCTCGTGCCCGAGGTGCGCCACGTCCACAACACGAACCGCTACTATCGGCCGGCCGACGAGACCGAGGCGACGTTCACGCAGTTCCTCCTCGACGACCTCGAGCAGGCGATTCTCGCGATGAGCCCGGAGACCGTGTGCCTCGTCCACATGGAGCCGGTGCAGAACGCCGGCGGTTGCTTCACACCCCCGGCGGGCTACTGGGCGGGCGTGCGGGCGATCTGCGACGAGTACGACATCCTGCTCTCTGCCGACGAGGTGATCACCGGCTTCGGCCGGCTCGGCCACTGGTTCGGCTCGGAGCGATACGACATCAGGCCCGACATCATCTGCTGCGCCAAGGGCCTCTCCTCGTCGTATGGCCCGATCGGAGCGGTGATCGCGAGCGACAGGGTGATGGAGCCGTTCCTCGGGGCAAAGTCGAGCTACTCCCACGGCATGACCTTCGGCGGACATCCCGTGATGTGTGCCATCGCCCTGAAGAACATCGAGATCCTGAAGCGCGAGGGCATCATCGAGCACGTGCGAGAGACGCAGGACATCTTCCGTGCCAAGCTCGAGACGCTGCTCGACCTGCCGATCGTCGGCGACGTGCGCGGCACCGGCTTCTTCTACGCGCTCGAACTCGTGAAGGACAGGGCGACGCGAGAGACCTTCGACGACGACGAGTGCGAGTCGCTTCTGCGCGGATTCCTCTCGCTGGCGCTCTTCGAAGCCGGGTTGATCTGTCGTCAGGACGACCGTGGCGAGCCCGTGATCCAGATCTCGCCGCCGCTGATCGCGGGCGAGGCGGAGATGGACGAGATCGTGACAATCCTTCGGGTTGTGCTGACCGAAGCAGCGGAGCGGATGCGACTCGGCGGCTAGCGGCTCTATGGGTACGATGCTTCTTCCTGTAGAGGTTTTGTCCAGAATAGTCCGGGTGGATCGAGCCGGGAGGCACGGGTGGAGAACGGAGATCGAGCGGCGGTTCTCGTCGCACGGGATGTGACGCGGCGCTACGGCGACGGAGATACCGCCGTTGATGCACTGCGCGGCGTCTCGGTCGATGTTCCCGCAGGCGAGTTGACGGCTGTGATGGGGCCGTCCGGCTCCGGTAAATCCACGCTGATGCACATCCTCGCCGGACTCGACAGGCCGAGCACCGGCCTGGTCACCGTCGCCGGTAAGGAGATAACCGACCTCGGCGACAGCGAGCTAACGAAGCTCCGGCGCGAGCACATCGGGTTCGTCTTTCAGTTCTTCAACCTTCTCCCGATGCTGAATGCCGAGGAGAACATCGTGCTGCCTCTGACGATTGCCGGGGTCAAGCCTGACAGAGCCTGGCTGGACGAGCTGATCGGCTCGGTGGGTCTCGGGGACAGGCTTCACCATCGTCCCTCCGAGCTCTCCGGCGGCCAGCAGCAGCGCGTCGCCATCGCGCGGGCGCTCGTCTCGCGGCCCTCCGTCGTCTTTGCCGACGAGCCCACCGGGAACCTCGACTCGAGAACGGGCGGTGAGATCCTGGAGCTCCTCCGTCAAGCGGTCGAGGAGATGGGGCAGACCGTCGTCATGGTCACGCACGAGGCGCGTGCGTCGGCAATCGCCGACAGGGTGCTGTTCCTCGCAGACGGGATCATCGTGCGCGAGCTTTCGGGAGCCTCCGCACCCGAGATCGGCGCTGCGATGGAAGCGATCAGCTCGGAGTGATCAGGTTCTCGCTGAAGGGCATGGCGGGAAGGAAGCTGCGGACAGCCCTCACGGCTCTCGCGGTGATCCTCGGCGTGACGATGGTGAGCGGGACGTTCGTGCTCACCGACTCGATCGACAGGGCATTCGACGCGATCTTCTCGAGCGTGTACGTGGGGACGGACGCGACGATCACCGGGAAGTCGGCCTTCGAGATCTCGAACGGGTCAGGTACGACGGCGCCGCCGTTTCAGGAGTCGCTCCGGCCCGAGGTCGCGGCACTGCCGGACGTTGCCGATGCGATCGGCGGCGTTGCCGGAGACGCGCAGCTGATCGGCAGGGACGGCAAGTCGATCGTGTTCGGGGGCGCACCGAACCTCGGTTTCAGCGTAGACCCGACGAGGCCCGACTTCAACACCCTCACGCTCGAGAAGGGTGCGTGGCCTGGCCGCGGCGAGGTCGTGGTAGACGTCTCGACCGCATCCAGGAAGAAGCTCGACGTCGGCCAGGAGATCGGTGTCCAGGCCGAGGGCCCGGTCGTGCAGTTCAGGATCTCCGGCCTCGTCAAGTTCGGTTCCGTGGACACGATCGGCGGTGCAACGCTTGCGGGATTCGACCTTCCTACCGCGCAGGCGCTCTTCCGTAAGGTCGGAAAGCTCGATCAGATCCGCGTCGCCGGTAAGCCGGGTGTCTCGAGGGCGCAGCTCGTCAGGGAGATCCGCGCGATCCTGCCTCCTGGCACGCAGGTCAGAACGGGCACCGAGCAGGCGGCCGAGGACGCGAAAGCCACGAACGAGTTCATCTCGTTCCTCCGCTACTTCCTGCTGGCGTTCGGGGTGATTGCCCTCTTCGTCGGCGCGTTTGTCATCTTCAACTCGCTGTCGATCACGATTGCGCAGAGGACGCGCGAGCTTGCCACCCTGCGGACTCTCGGGGCGTCACGTCGTCAGGTGCGGTTCTCCGTGATCGTCGAGTCGCTCGTGATGGGCACGATTGCGTCGATCCTCGGCCTGTTCCTCGGTCTCGCGCTCGCAACCGGACTGTTCAGGCTCTTCGACGCGGTCGGATTCACGTTGCCAAACAGCGGTCTCGTCTTCAGCACACGCACGATTGTCGTCTCGCTGCTGCTCGGGATCATCGTGACGTTGATCGCGAGCATCCTGCCGGCGTTCAAGGCGACGCGTGTGCCCCCGATCGCGGCGGTGCGCGAAGGAGTGACGATCGCCCCGGGACGGTTTGCCCGTTTCCGGACTCCCATCGCAGCCGTGATCACGATTCTCGGCTTTGCAGGACTGTTCTGGGGGCTCTTCGGGCCCGATCTCGATACGACGAAGATTCTCCTCTTCATGATTCTCGGAATGGTGCTGGTCTTCATCGGGGTCGCCATGCTCTCGGCGCCTCTGATTCCGGGCCTGACCGGCATCCTCGGCTGGCCCGGGGCGCGGTTTGGGGGCGCTGCCGGCGCACTTGCGCGTGACAATGCCGGGCGCAACCCGCAGCGCACCGCATCTACGGCCGCCGCGCTGATGATCGGCCTCGCCCTCGTGACGCTCGTGGCGACGCTGGCCGGGAGCGTCGTGCAGACGTTCACGGGCGCCGTCAACGAGATCTTCGTCGGGGACTACGCGATCACGGCCCGGAACAACTTCTCGCCGATCCCGACCGATGCTGCCGCTGCTGCTGCGCAGGCACCGGGTGTGCTCGCGGTCGGAAGCGTGCGCACCGGTCAGACGCTCGTTTTCGGTAAGCCCGATTTCTCGACCGCCGTAGACCCGGGCGTGGGAGCCGTGATCAATCTCGACTGGGTCTCCGGGTCGAACGCCGTCCTGGCCGAACTGGGAAAGGACGGCGCGTTCGTTGACAAGGAGTTCGCGAAGAAGCACGACCTGGAGGTCGGCTCTCCGGTCGAGGTCACTTTCGTCAACGGCAACACCGGCACCTTCGTGATCAAGGGAATCTTCGACCCGCCGTCGGGGGGTTCGCCGTTCGGTGTCGTAACGATCTCGGCCGCCGCCTGGGACGCCGAGAACCCGTCCCCCAAGAACGTCTACTCGTTCGTGCTGATGCGCGGTGGCGAGACGGAGGCGAACGCCGCCGTGCTCGGGCAGGCTCTCGCACCGTTCCCGAACGCGAAAGTCGCAACGCGCGAGCAGTTCGTCGAGAACCAGATCTCCGGACTGAAGTCGATTCTCAACGTCCTCTACGTGCTCCTCGCACTCTCGATCGTGGTGAGCCTCTTCGGGATCATCAACACGCTCGTCCTCAGCGTCTTCGAGCGGACGCGCGAGATCGGGATGTTGCGTGCGATCGGGATGACCCGGTCTCAGACGCGCTGGATGATCCGGCACGAGAGCGTGATCACGTCCCTGATCGGCGCGATCATCGGGATCATCCTCGGCGTGATCCTCGCGGGCCTGCTGATCCTCAAGATCGATCTGATCGACTTCTCGTTCCCGACGCTGCAGGTGATCGTCTTCGCGGTCGCTGCGGTGCTCGTCGGAGTCCTCGCAGCGATCTTCCCGGCGCGCCGCGCCGCGAAGCTCAACCCTCTCGAGGCCCTGCACTACGAGTAGGAGCGGGACATGTCCCGCCCGCGCGGTTTGCGGATGCCCGTCTATCCCGCCTGCCCGCCTGTTGTTTTGTCCCCCCACGGGGTGGATCGCCGTTGGACATTCGCCGCCCACGATTCAACGCGCGCGCGCATCCTGTACGTCACCATCCAGGTTGGGGCAGCGGTTTTGGCGAGCCTGCTCGTCGTGTTCTTCGTCCGCGTCGTCGGTATGGGGCACGTCGGTGCGTATCTGGCGGCGATCCCACTGGTGACGGTGTGCTCGTTCGCTGCGAACCGTCTCTGGACGTTCGCCGACCGCGACTGACGCTGCTTTGGCGCGCCTTCAGGCGCGTGCATAGCCGACGGCGACCTGGTTCCCGGCAGGGAAACTCAGGAGCACGTCGTTGAGGTGCGTCCGATCGAGCACCGTCTCGACGCCTGTCTTCATCCTCGATGGGGCCGGCGCGAGCCGGAGCCAGTATCCAAGTGGGTAGCGATTGACGAGCGTGCGTACCTCGACCCGCTCGAATCCGCTCCGCTCGAGCAGGTTCCGGATCCCGGCGGGGGAGAACAGCTGAAGGTGCTCGATGTCGTAGATCGGTGAGCTTCGTCTCATCAGTCGCGCCGAAACCGCGCGACGATTGTGGCAGACGATCAGCAGGGCCCCTCCCGGCTCGAGCAGCGTCGCAGCGTTGACGCACAGCCCTAGAGGGTCGGGTACGTGCTCGATCGTCTGGAGGCACGAGATGAGGCTGACGCTCCCCGCATCGAGCTCCGATCCGTCGAAAACGCGTGGCCGGATGCGCTCACGAACACCCGCGGGCGCAAATGCGATCGGCGCTGCGGACGGCTCGAATCCGATCACGTCGGTGAATCCGGCCTCGATCAGTCGTTCCATGAAGGCCCCGTCGCCCGCGCCGATATCGACGGCGCGACGGCGAGACGGGAGGTTCGGCGCAATGCCCGAGAGCACCCGCGCGTACGTGGTGGCTGCATGCTGGGCCTCACGCGCGCTGTCGTATTCGGCCTCCTCGTAGGCACCCGTGAGATCGTCGGTGACGGGCACGGGACTTGCGTAGAGCACGTCGCAACGGCCGCATTCCAGCAAGCGGTGATGCATTCCCTCCGGCACCTTGCGTGACGAAAACGACATGCCATCGAGCCGCGCAGGGTCGAACCGTGCCTCCGCAAAAAGCTTCGACCGATCGCTCCTGGCGCACACGGGACAGGCACGCTCGGTGAAATGAAGCATGGTCATCTCAGGGTCGAAGAGCGGTGGCCGTGTAGC
Organism: Thermoleophilia bacterium; assembly: GCA_009694305.1. GTDB lineage: Bacteria > Actinomycetota > Thermoleophilia > Gaiellales > Gaiellaceae > Gaiella. The sequence goes on along the minus strand of SHVL01000005.1, from coordinate 12,490 downwards.
CGAGGCAGTCGTCGCCGCCCTTGCCGTGCAGCGTCGCACGCCCGATCAGCGCCAGAGCGAACACGAACGGGAGGGTGAGGAGCGCCAGAAGCTGGAGGAGGCGTGCACGGACGCCGCCGGACGAAGGGAGCAGAAAGGGCAGGGCGAGCGCCATCAGCTTGTAGCACGCAACCGTGCCGGCGTTACCCCGCGCGTACACGCATACCTCCCGGAACCCTGCTGCCCGTAGGAGGTTGTAGAGGCCCGACGGCGTGTAGCGCCAGTAGTCGTGTGGGATGAAGTGCCAACGCGCGGCGAACGGGACGGTGAGGATGAGTCGGCCACCCGGTCTCAAGCTGCGGTGCGCCTCGTCCAGGAGTGTCGCCGGTTCGAGCACGTGTTCCAGCGTCTCCGTGCACAGCACGACGTCTACGCTGCCATCGGCAACGGGCCACGTCCCGCCCTCGAAGTAGATCGTGTCCGGAAGCTCGTAGCCGAAGTCGGGCCGAGCGTTGACCGTATCGATCCCGAGGTAGTCGGAGGACGAGCCGATCAGCTGCCGGTACGGCTGCGCCCCACAGCCAACATCGAGCACCAGCCCGCTCACCCCGGGAAGCTCTCCCGAGAGGTCACGCCAGATGCTGGCGGCCTGGAGGTCGAAACAACGACGCACGGCAGACAGAGATCGGTGCAGGCGTGTGTCGGGCGTGATGTGGAGTGGTGGGCGCCAGGCCTCCTCGGTGACATTCGCCAGGTTCCTCCGCTCGTCGAGGCGACTAGGCACGTTGGGCCTCGTAGTAGGACAACACTTCAGGGCGCTCTCGCAGCCAATGGGCGTATGCGGCCAGCCCCGCTCTGAAGTCAAGCGTCGCCTGCCAGCCGAGGCGGTCGCGGATCTTCGAGCTGTCGGCGATCCAGCGGCTCGTGTCCCAGGCGCGGGCAGGCATCGATCCCCACTGGGGGCGGGCCTCGACTGCGAGTACATCTCGCGTCACCTCGACTGCCTCCGCGATGGTCGTCTGCACACCCGTGCCGACGTTGTAGATCGCTCCCGGCTCGTCGTGGGTTGCGTGCCCGGCGGCCAGGTATGCATCGACGACATCTCCGACCCAGACGAAGTCACGGGCGATCGTCGAGTCGACGAGTGGCGGTAGCCTGCCGCGCAGGCCCTCGACGGCGAGTGCCGGCACCAGTCGTCTCGGCTCCTCCCACGGCCCGTAGGTCGAGTAGAGGCGAAGTGTGCAGACGTTCGCGCCGCTCCTCACGGCCACCTGGCGGCACAGCATTGTCGCCGCAACCTTGGCGACGGCGTAGGTGCTGTTCGGGTTGACGACCTCGTCCTCGGTCGGTGCGTGATCTTTGAGGCCGTACTCCGAGCTCGAACCGGTATTCACGAACACCTCGAAGCCCTGGGCCAGGCTTGCTTCGAGCATGTTCGATGTTCCGAGAATGTTCGCGCGCAGGATCGCCTGGTGGTCGGTCTGCCAGGAGTAGCCGCCGTGGGCGGCGAGATGGTAGACCCGGTCGGCTCTGGCTTTCGCGACCGCGGTCGCAACTCCATCGTGGTCGGCGACGTCTACCTCAACGATAGGGGCGTGGTCCTCGAGTTCTGCCAGGCGCCAGCGTGCGGATCCCGGTGCGATGAACAGGTGCGGCTCTACGCCGTCCTCGAGGAGACGCCTTACGATGTTCGCGCCGATGAACCCGGCTGCACCCGTGACGATCGCGTGCTCCATCTTCAGGCTCCGTGTGCCCCGGGAATGCTCACGTCGCCACGCCCGTGGCGGGCGACCGCGACGGCGAGATCCTCGAGGCAACGCTGCACTTCGGGGTCGATGGCCGAGACGTTCGCGGCGGGTGGGTTCGTGATGCTCTCGACGATGAACGCCGGCCGGTGCTTCACCTCCTCGTAGATGTGCGCGACGTAGGAGCCGATGATCGCAAGGCAGAGCAACTGGATGCCGCCGACGAAGAGGATGATGACGAACAGGGATGCAAAGCCCTTGGGCGCCAACGAAGGCTCGATAATCCTGAGGGAGACCAGCACGATGATCGCGATGACCGCCAGGCCGACGGTGAAGAACGCGAGCCACACGATCAGGTCGAGCGGCGCGTACGAGAACGACAGCACTCCGCGCCGGGCCCAGGCGAGGTTCCGGATCAGGGAGTTCGTCGAGGTGCCGTACGGTCGCTCGGGCCGCACGTACGGCACGCCGGTCTGTCTGAACCCGACCCACGCTCGCAGTCCCCGCATGAACCTGCCAGACTCCGGCAGGCTGTTGAGAGCGTCCACGACGCGGCGGTCGATCAGCGAGAAGTCGCCTGCGTCGAGCGGGATCGGGACATACGATGTCGCTCTGAAGACGCGGTAGAAGGCCTTGTATGCCACCTGCATCATCCGCGTGGCTATCCGCTGCTGCCGGATCCCGTAGACAACATCCCAGCCCTCGCGCCACTTGGGGTAGAACTCGGCGATCAGCTCCGGTGGGTCTTGCAGGTCGCCGTCGAGCAGGATCACCGCGTCGCCCGTCGCCACCCGCATGCCGCTCGTGAACGCGCCCTGTGAGCCGAAGTTGCGTGTGTGGTGGATCGCGACGACATGGGTGTCACGGCTCGTGAGCTCTTCGAGAACCTCGCGCGCGTCGTCCGGGCTCGCATCGTTCACGAAGATGATCTCGTAGTCGACCCCGAGCGAGACGAATGTCTGCGTCAGGCGCTCGTGCATGTCCGGGATCGCCGGGCTGTCGCGGTAGCAGGCGATGACTGCGCTGAGCCTGGGTGGTCGGGCGGTATCCGCTCGCATGCGCTACGCACGCTCCTGGCGGGCGGTCGCGACTCGGTCGAGCGCCTCGAGCGCAGTGGCGACGACCGACTCGGACGACAGGCCGTGCAGACCGTTGAGGTAGCGCTCGCTACCCGAGATGCCGTGGTGTCCGTCTCCGACCGCACGCCGCACGATGTGGCACCCGAGCGAGTGTTCGGCGACGATCTCGCAGACGAGAGAGCCGAGTCCGCCCGACGCGTAGTGCGCCTCCACCGTGATCGCCACTCGCGCCGATCCCAACGCGGCAACGAGATCGTCGATCGGAGCAGGGCTCAGACAGGCGACGACGACGAGGCTCGCATCGACGCCACGATCGACGAGGGCGGCGACGGCACGCGCAGCTTCGAGTGTGATGGAGCCGGTCGCGACGATTGCGACGTCCGCCCCTGACCCGATCTGCTCGGCGCGCCCCAGCGAGAAGCGGCCGTCGAGGCCCGCGATCGTATTCGACTCGTTCTTGCCCAGCCGGAAATAGACAGGGCCGGTAAGGGCGTTCGTCGCGCGCAATGCGGATCGAGCCTGCTCGAAGTCGGCCGGCGCGACAACCGTCAGGCCCGGCTGTACCCGCATCACCGCGATGTCCTCTAGAGCATGATGGGTCACACCGTTTGATCCGTAATCGAGGCCGCCCCCGACACCGACGATCCGCACCGGCAGCCGATGGAGCACGGGCCCGTTACGGATGAACTCGTAGGGCCGGAGTGTCGCGAACGTCGCGATCGAGTAGACGAACGGAACGAAGCCCGCCTCTGCGAGGCCCGTCGCGACGCCGACCATGTTCTGCTCGGCAACGCCGACGTTGAAGAACCGGTCCGGGAAGCGTTCGGCGAACGACTCCACCACCGTGAAGCCGAGATCTCCCGTCAGCAGCATGATGCGAGGGTCGTCGTCGGCCAATTCGACAAGCGTGCGGATGAATGTCGCTCTCAACCACCCACCTCGTCGATCGCGGTGGCGTATTGCTCGTCGTTCATCGGCCAGTAGTGCCACTCGATCCGGCCCTCCATATACGACACAGACTTGCCGAAGGTGGTCGAGGAAATCAGGACATGTGGTGGGCCGGCACGCGTGTCGAGACCTGCGACCACGCGGGAGATCTCTTCCGGGGAGTGCCCGTCCACCTCGTGGACGTCCCAGCCGAACGCGCGCCAGCGGGCCTCCAACGGGGAGAGATCGAGCACGTCGCGGGAGTACCCGAGCGCTTGCTGGCCGTTCAGATCGACGATCGCGACGAGTGCCGAGAGGTCGTGATGCGCAGCGAACATGACCGCCTCCCACACCGATCCCTCGTTGCACTCGGCATCGCTGAGAAGGCAAAACACCCGTCGCGTCGAGGACTGGAGGCGGGCCGCGAGCGCCGATCCTGCCCCCAGCGAGAGCCCGTGGCCGAGCGAGCCGGTAGAGAAGTCAACCCCGCGAAGCACGGCCTCCGGATGCGTCCCCAGCAGCGTCCCGTCCGCGTTATACGTCGAGAGCTCATCCTCGCTCAGCCACCCGCGGAGGTGCAGCGCCGCGTACAGAGCGAGGCTCGCATGGCCCTTCGAGAGGACGAAGCGGTCGCGGTCGGGATCGTCCGGGTCGTCGATCTGCAGGATGCCCCCGTAGAGAGCCGCAACGATGTCCGCGACCGACAGCGCTGACCCGATGTGACCGACCCCTGCCCGCTTCGACTGCTCGAGGACGATCCTGCGGACATCGTTCGCTCTCACCTGTTCCTCCGTCATCCTCGATGTCCGTGCATGGGGGTCATGCATGCTGCATATGGGTTTCTCACCGATGCCCCGGAATGATCCGATGGGGCTCGTGGCTCATCTTCTGGCTGTTTCGGCAGGGCGAGGGAAAGTACGACGGTGCACATGTCGAGCCGACCGTGATAGTCGAGTCGTCACGGGACGGGCTGGATTGCCCCCGAGGTTGCCACCTCGAAGGCCCTTTTGGCCGAGGGGTCGTAGACCTCGCCCTGGTAGGCAGTTCCCGGGAACGCAAAGTGGACGCTCTGGGCTTGCCCGCTGGACACTGCGGCGATCCCACCGTCCAGAATCTTCACCTCCTCGCCGTTTGCCACCTTCTTCAGGACGTTGTAGGCGCCCGCGAACGGGTACGTGGCGACGACCAGGAAATCAGTGCTCGGGTCTCCCGCCTTGACGCCAGCTGGCAGGTAGCGAACGTAGACGCGGCCGTCGGCCGTCTGGCTGAACTCGAGTTTTGTGTCCACGATCGGTCCCGCCCAGTCGACAACGTGGCCTGTGTCCGCGGCGCTTGCCGAGAGAGCGTCGGCCGAGATGATCTCGGGCGCGACGGGTGTCGCCGTGGTAACCGGCACCGCGGAGTCGTTATCCGAACGGCCAAGTAGAAGCCACGCAATGACGATTACGGCGACCGTAAGAACGATCACGGCGAGAACACGGACGAGGTTCTTGTTGGTCTTTCCCCTCGGGACAGGTTCAGTATGCGGTTCCACTAAAGTGGTCACTTTCCCGGGCTTCGTACGCAGCGATGAACTGGGTTCTACCTCCATATTTCGTCGCAGACGTCATATTTCCTTCTGCCGGCGTCGTGGTGGTCTGATCGCGCGTTCGTGGATCCCATGGTCGCCCCGTAGGGACATGTCCCGCCCGTCGTGTCCCGCCCGTCGTGTCGCGAGGGCTCAGTGGCGCGAGCGCCGCGCCACGCCGTCGCGTTCGGCGGCCCCGGCGACGGCCGCCGCGACCGCTTTCGCGACCTCGCGGTTGAACACGCTCGGAACCACGTACTCGGGCCCCAGTTCGTCGGCGGAGATCACCGACGCGATTGCGTGGCCTGCGGCGACCTTCATGCCCTCTGTGATCGTGCTCGCCCGGACGTCGAGCGCTCCCCGGAAGACACCGGGGAACGCAAGCACGTTATTGATCTGGTTCGGGTAGTCGGAGCGGCCCGTCGCGACGACGGCGACCTTCCCGGGTGGCAGGTCCTCCGGCGCGATCTCCGGCGTCGGGTTCGCCATCGCGAAGACGATTGCGTTGTCGGCCATCCGCTCGATTCCGGCACGTGAGACCGCGCCCGGCAACGACAGCCCGAGATACACGTCGGCACCCGCGAGCACCTCGTCCGCCGACCCCATGATCCGATCGGGATTCGTTCGCTCCGCGTAGGCCTGCTTGATCGGGTTCAGCCCCTCGCGCCCCTCGTAGATGGCGCCTCTCTGGTCGCAGCCGATCATGGTGCGCGCACCGGCGTTGAGCAGGATGTCCGTCACCGCCACGCCTGCCGCACCGACACCCGTCGTCACGACCTTCACGTCTTCGATCTTCTTGTCAACGATGCGGAGGGCGTTCAGGAGTGCCGCGAGCACGACGATCGCGGTGCCGTGCTGGTCGTCGTGGAAGACCGGTATGTCGAGCTCCGCGCGGAGCCGCTGCTCGATCTCGAAGCAGCGTGGCGACGAGATGTCCTCGAGGTTGATGCCGCCGAAGCCGGGTGCGATGGCCTTCACGATCGCGACGATCTCGTCGGGATCCTTCGTGTCGAGACAGAGCGGCCAGGCGTCAACGCCGCCGAACTCCTTGAACAGCAGTGCCTTTCCCTCCATCACCGGCATCGCCGCCTCCGGCCCGATGTCACCGAGCCCGAGGACGGCCGTGCCGTCGGAGACGACCGCGACGGTGTTCTGCTTGATGGTCAGGTTCCAGGCCGCGTCGCGGTCGTCCGCGATCGCCATGCAGATCCGGGCGACGCCCGGGGTGTAGGCCATCGAGAGGTCGTCGCGCGTCTTGACGGGGATCTTCGAGCGCATCTCGATCTTGCCGCCGAGGTGCATCAGGAACGTGCGGTCGGAGACACGCTCGACCTCGACACCTTCGGTCTCGCGGACGCTCTCGACGATGCGCGCGAGGTGGTCGGCGTCCGATGCCTCGACAGTGACATCGCGAACCTTGGTGTCCTTTTCCACGCGCACGAGGTCGATGGCGCCGAACGAGCCGCCCGCGTCCCCGATCGCCTGGGCGAGGCGTGCGAACGATCCTGGCGCGTCCGACAGCCTGACGCGGATCGTGGCGCTGAACGATGCGGACAGATGACTCATGCTCCGATAACTCCTTCTGCGGCAAGCGCCGCGATCTCTTCGGTGTCGTAGCCGGCCTCACGGAGGATCTCGGCGGTGTGTTCCCCGATGGCGGGCGGGGCAAAACGGTGAAGTGCCCGTTCGCCGTCGAACGAGAGGGGAAGGGCGGCGAGCTTCAGGTCGGGGATCGACGGGTGGGGGAGGGGCTGCAGGATCCCGAGCGCCTCGGTCTGAGGGGCACGGACGATGTCTGCGACGTCGGCTACCGGAGCCGCCGGAACGCCTGCCTCCGACAGTCGCGCCTGCCAGTCCGCTGAATCGCGCTCGCGGAATGGTTGCTCGAGGATCGCGCACAGCTCGTCACGGTTCACGACCCGGTCGGGGTTCGACCGGAAGCGGGGATCGTCCACCAGCGCAGGCAGCCCCACGACCGAGCAGATCGCGGCAAAGAGCCGATCGTTGCCGCCCGAGATCATGAGCGTGCCGTCTCTGGTTGGAAAGATCTGGTACGGCGCCACCATCGGGAACCGCGTTCCCTCGCCGTGTGGCACCGTGCCGTCTGCCAGGTAGCCGGCGAGGTGGTAGCCGATGTAGCCGAGGGTTGTCTCGTACAGCGAGACGTCAACCACCGAGCCCTCACCGCTTCTGTCGCGCTCGAGGAGCGCGGCGAGAATCCCGAGCGCCGCCCAGGTGCCGGTGCCCTGATCCACGATGGACGCGCCGACCCGCACGCCTGGCCGGCCGGGCTCACCGGTCATCGAGATCAGCCCGCCGGCCGCCTGCATGAGTGCGTCGTAGCCGGGCTCGTCCTTCAGCGGCCCGACGTGGCCGTAGGCGCCGACCGAGCAGTAGACGAGCCGGGGGTTGCGCTCGCGCAGCGCATCCGGGCCGAGGCCGAGCTCGTCGGCGAGGCCGGGACGGAGGCTCTGGAGGAACACGTCGGCGCCGTCGGTGAGCCGCAGCAGCGCCTCGCGGCCGCGAGGGTCCCGGAGCGACAGCGCCAGCGAGCGCTTGCCTGCGTTCGCGGAGAGAAACATCGTTCCCTCCCCGTTCCAGAAGGGTGGCCCCCAGGCGCGCCCGTCGTCGCCGGTGTCGGGTCGTTCGACCTTGATCACGTCGGCTCCGAGCGCCGAGAGAATCTGGGCGCAGTAGGGCCCGGCGATCGATGTCGTCACGTCGAGCACGCGTGTGGTGGCGAGGGGCGCGGAGGCCATCTCCTCCATCATGGCTGTTCGCCTGTCTGCGAGGATGCAGTCGTGTTCCAGATGATGGTTGACTGGGTCTCGGGCTCGAACTGGAGTTACGTGGCGATCTTCGGCGTTGCAGTGATCGACGCCTTCCTTCCGATCGTCCCGAGCGAGACGATGGTGATCGTCGCGGGAACCCTCGCCGGTGCCGGCGATCTCAGCCTCCTCCTCGTGATCCTCGCCGCCTGGGCGGGTGCGGTCGTGGGTGACAACGTCTCGTACGGGATCGGCAAGTTCGCCGGGGAGCACACGGTGAGGCGGCTCTTCCGGAACGAGAAGGCCCACCGCGGCTTCGACTGGGCCGAGGTGCAACTCGAGGAGCGCGGGAGCTACATCATCATCATTGCCCGGTTCATTCCGTTTGGCCGCACTGCCGTCACGTTCACCGCGGGCTACACGCGCGGCCTCCCCTGGCACCGCTTCCTGCGCTACGACATCGTGGCAGGTGGGCTGTGGGCAACCTACGCGACGATGCTCGGCTACCTCGGTGGCAAGCAGTTCGAGGAGCAGCCGTGGAAGGGCGTGGTCATCGGCCTCGGGATCGCATTCGGTGTGGCGTTCACCGTCGAGTGGATCAGGCACCGGCGGCAGCGCCGCGAACCCGTCACGACGGTGCCGCTTCCTGCATCCGACGGCGACGACGATGAGACACCCTGAACCGCGGTGCGGCTCGCCGATGACGGCCGGGATCGCATGAACCGTCTCGGCACCGAGACGAGCCCGTACCTTCTCCAGCACGCGGAGAACCCGGTTGACTGGTACCCGTGGGGCACCGAGGCGCTCGACCGGGCGCGGGCCGAGGATCGCCCGATCCTGCTCTCGGTCGGCTACAGCGCCTGCCACTGGTGCCACGTGATGGCCCACGAGTCGTTCGAGAGTACGACCACGGCTGCGGTGATGAACGAGCACTTCGTCAACGTCAAGGTCGATCGCGAGGAGCGCCCGGATGTCGATGCCCTCTACATGGAGGCGACCGTCTCGATGACCGGGCAGGGGGGTTGGCCGATGACGGTGTTCCTCACGCCCGCCGGTGAGCCGTTTTACGCGGGCACGTACTTCCCGCCCGAGCCACGCCACGGGATGCCGTCGTTCACGCAGCTTCTGCTGGCGGTCGCGGAGGCGTGGAGCGCGCAGCGAGGCGACATCGTCGCGCAGGCGAAGCGACTCGTCGAGACCGTGGGCCAGTCGGCACGGGCCGAGCCGTCCAGAGAGCCGCTCACCGCAGCGTTGCTCGACGAGGCGGTGCAGGGGATCACGCGTACCTTCGACCGTGCGAACGGCGGCTTCGGCAGGGCGCCGAAGTTTCCGCCTGCATCGACACTCGAGTTTCTTCTGCGCCGTGACACACCGGGAACGCTGGAGATGGTCACGAAGACACTCGATGCGATGGCCGCGGGAGGGATGTACGACCTCGTGGGCGGTGGCTTCCATCGCTACTCGGTGGACGACCGCTGGCTCGTGCCGCACTTCGAGAAGATGCTCTACGACAACGCGCTGCTCGCACCCGCGTACCTGCATGCCTGGGTCGTGACGGGTGAGCCGCGCTACCGCACCGTTGTCGAGGAGACGCTCGACTACGTGATCCGGGAGCTTCGCCTGCCGGATGGTGGGCTCGCGTCTGCGCAGGACGCCGACACGAACGGTGTCGAGGGATTGACGTTCACGTGGACGGAGGACGAGGGCGTCCCGGCCGAGCTGCTGCTCCCGTTCGAGCATGGCCGCTCGATCATCCGCGGTGAGCTTTCGGCCGAGCTCCGGGCGCGCTTGCACGAGGAGCGGGAGAGGCGGCCGCAGCCCGGTCTCGACGACAAGGTGCTCGCCTCCTGGAACGGCCTCGCGCTCGCCGCACTCGCCGAGGGTGCGCGCAGGTTCGAGCGCGCCGACTGGCTCCGGGCTGCGTGCGACGTCGGGGAGTTCCTCCTCGGGCCGCTCTCCCGCGGCGACGGCAGGCTGTCGCGGTCGTGGCGGGAAGGCAAGGTGAGCGGCGAGGGCTTTCTCGACGACTACGCGAACGCCGCCCACGGGTTGATCGAGCTGCACGTCGCGACGGGTGAGGTGCGCTGGCTCCAGGAGGCGCGGCGTCTCGCCCTGCTCGCGGTCGAGCTGTTTGCCGACGCCGAGAACGGCGGCTTCTTCCTTGCGCCGACGGGAGGCGAGGAACTCGTCGCGCGGACGAAGGGCCTCGATGACAATCCGATTCCGTCGGGCAACTCGATGCTCGCACACGTCCTCCTGCGCCTCGCGCGGATCTGGGGCGACGACGACTTCGAGCGCAAGGCGGTGTCGGTGCTGCGACTAGCGGAGCCGATGCTCGGGAGGGCGCCTGGAGCCTTCGGCTGGATGCTCTGCGCACTCGACCTGTGGCTTGCCCCTCCGCGTGAGATTGCAGTTGTCGGCCCCGTTGACAGCCAGGTCGCGCGTGCCGCGCTTGCGCCGTTCGCGCCGAACACCGTTGTCGCAGTTGGCCCCGCGGAAGGGGTACCGCTACTCGAGGGCAAGGGCCTCGTGGGCGAGCAGCCGGCCGTGTACGTCTGCGAGCGGTTTGCCTGCCACGCTCCGGTGACGGAGCCGACCTCACTCTGGGCCAGGCCTTGAATCATCTAGAATACGCCGTATGACAGCTATCGAGCAGACAGGTGCGGAAGAGGTTGCCTGGGATCTCTCCGATCTCTACGCCTCCGGTGCCGACCCGCGCATCGAGACCGACTTCGCCGAGGCGGAAGCGGCGGCAACCGCTTTCCACGATCGCTACTACGGCAGGGTTGCATCCCTCTCGGCTGCCGATCTCGCCGCCGCGATCGACGAGCGCGAGCGGATCGAAGCGATCGCGACCCGTGCCCTCTACTACGCACATCTGCGCTTCTCTACCGACATGGTCGATCCCGTGCGCGGCGCGCTCCGGGCGAAGCTCGACGAGAAAGCCGCTGGCCTCGAGACGCAGCTCCTCTTCTTCGGGCTCGAATGGGCCGAGGTCGAGGACGGTCCGGCCGACGAGCTCCTGGCCGATCCTGCACTCGACCACTGGCGCCACTGGCTCTTCGCCCAGCGCGTGTTCCGCCCGTACGTGTTGACGGAGCCGGAGGAGAAGATCCTCACGGAGAAGGCCGTCTCCGGAGCCTCGGCCTGGCAGCGGCTGTACGAGGAGGTGCTCGGAGCGATGCGGATCGACCTCGGAGACGCCGAGCCGGTGTCGCTCGAGACGGCGCTGGCGAAGCTCTACGCGACCGACCGCGACGTGCGCCGTGGTGTCGCCGAAGCCGTCACGGTCGCGCTCGAGCCCGGCCTGCGCACCCGGACGTCGATCTTCAACACGCTGCTCGTGGACAAGTCGATCGACGACCGGCTTCGGAGCCTCCCGACCTGGATCACCTCGCGCAACCTCTCCAACGAGACGACCGACGAAGCGGTGCAGGCGCTGATCGACGCAGCGACATCACGCTACGACGTGCCCCAGCGCTATTACCGGCTCAAGGCGAAGCTCCTGGGTCTCGACCAGCTCGAGTTCTACGACCGCTTCGCGCCCATCGCGGAGGATGCCTCGCAGACATCCTGGGAGGACGCGCGAACGCTCGTCGTTGGAGCCTACTCCGACTTCTCCGACGAGGCCGGCGCCGAGGTCGAGCGGTTCTTCTCGGCGGGCTGGATCGACGCTCCGGTACGGGACGACAAGCGTCACGGTGCGTTCTGTGCGACCAATGTTCCCGGCGTTCACCCGTACGTCTTCATGAACTACACGGGCGACCGCCGCTCCATCCTGACGCTCGCCCACGAGCTCGGACACGCGTTGCACGGCACGATGGCGCAGCCGCTCGGATACTTCAACGCATCGACGCCGCTGACGACCGCCGAGACGGCATCGGTGTTTGGTGAGGCCCTCACGTTCAAGCGGATGCTTGCCCTGGAGGACGATCCGCGCAGGCGGCTCGACCTGCTCACCGGCCAGCTCGAGGATGCGATCGCGACGACGTTCAGGCAGATCGCGATGAACCGTTTCGAGAATCTCGTGCATACCGCGCGGCGGGAACAGGGGGAGCTCTCGAGCGACCAGCTGGGCGAGTTCTGGCTCGAGTGTCAGGTGGAGCTGTTCGGAGATTCGGTCGGAGTCGGCGGCTACGAGACCTGGTGGAGCTACGTCCCGCACTTCACGAACTCACCGGGCTACGTCTACGCCTACGCGTACGGCTACCTGTTCGCACTCTCGATCTTCCGCACCTACCAGAGGAATGGTGACGCGATCGTCGCTCCCTACCTCGATCTGCTGCGGGCCGGCGGCTCGAAGACGCCAGAGGATCTTGCGCGGATCGTCGGCCTCGACCTCTCCGACCCGTCGATCTGGGCCAACGGAATCGAAGCGATGTCGGACGACCTCGACGAGGCCGAGGCCCTCGCGACGGAGCTTGG
>SHVL01000004.1 GCA_009694305.1 Thermoleophilia bacterium | reverse complement strand
GATCCGCCGGAGGGTCGCCGGATTCCGGTGCGCGGGATCCGGCGCGCAATCGTCGAGCAGGTCGAGCGCACCCATCGCGAGATTCCTGCTGTGACGTTCGTGGAGGAGTGCGATTTCACGGGCGTTGACCTCGGCCTGCTCGTCGCGAGCACGCTCAGCGACCTGGCGGCATCGCTCGCCGGGTTTCCGGAGCTCAATGCGCGGATCGAGGACGGCGACATCGTCCTGCTCGACCGCTACGACATCGGTGTTGCAGTTGACACCGATGCGGGCCTCGTCGTGCCCGTCGTCTGCGGGTGCGACCGGCTGTCGGTCGCCGAGATCGATGCCGAGATCCGGCGACTCGCCGGCCGGGCCCGGGCGGGCTCCCTTCACCCTGACGAGCTCCGCGACTCGACCTTCACGGTCACGAGCGCCGGCAAGCTCGGCGGTCTTTTCGTGACACCGCTGATCAACCACCCCGAGGTCGCCATCCTGGGGTTGCACCGCATCGGCCCGAGGCCGGTCGTGCGGGACGGTGCCGTCGTCATTCGCGAGATGGGCAACGTGTCGGTCACGTTCGACCACCGGGTCGTTGACGGGGTGCGCGCCGGCGCTTTCTGCCTCGACATGATCGGCCGCATCGAACGACGATCCGTACACTGAGTGGCAGAGATGGGTGACTGGTACCAGATCGGAATCACCGTCGGCGTCGGTGTCGCCGCGGGGATCGCCCTCGCGGGGGTGCTGGCGGGTTTCCGGTTCGGCTTTGCGGCGACCGTTCTCGGATCGGTTGTCGTGGGCGTCGTTGCCGGTGTGCTCGTCAACGGGTGGCTCGGCGCCGGCGGCGGCGTGATCGGCGGCGTGATCGGAGCGGTGTCCGCGGTCACGATCGTTCGTGGCGCCACTCGCCGTGGCGCGACGAGTGGCGGTGTGGCGCTCTTCCTCGTCGGCGCTGCTCTCGCCGTTGGCCTGCTCGCACTCATTCCCGTGGTCGGGTATCTCGAGGCGATCGTTCTGCCCTTCCTGGCGGTGCGACGCGCGCGCGCCACCCCGGACAAGGCCGCCGGTCTGCGCTCGCTCGCCAGGTGAGGTCGAGGCCGCCGGCTCTCCCACTTCGGCATCCCGCTACCCTCGCACGACATGATTGACCCTTCCCCGCCCGCGCCCGGCAAGAATGCCACCCGGCGGATTGGCAACGTACTCGGGACGCGAAGCAACTGGGAGCAACTCGCGAAGTTCTGCGTGGTCGGCGCGACCGGGTACGTCGTCAACCTGGCCGTCTACTACCTGCTTCTGAGGCAGGCTGGCGTGCATTACATCCCGGCTGCCGTCTGTTCGTTCGCCGTGGCGGTCTCGAACAACTACGTCCTCAACCGGGCCTGGACGTTCCGGGTCGAACGCGGTAACGTCGGTGCTCAGGGATGGCGATTTTTCGTCGTCTCGACGGTCTCGCTGGCCGCGAACATCGGCCTTCTGACCGTCATGGTTGCCGCGGGAACGAACGAGCTCGCGGCACAGGCAGTCGCAATCGTTCTCGTCACACCGCTCAACTTCGTGGGGAACAAGCTCTGGTCGTTCCGGCCCCGATGACGCGAGTGGCCATTGCGTGGGTCGTCGCCACCGCCGTAGCCCTCACCGTCGTTGCCGCCCCCGCGGCGCTTGGGGCTGACCCGGCCGTGCCGACGACGACCGGAGTGAGGGGCGCGCCTCTCCAGGAGCCCTTTACCCCCGCGACGGGAGGGGCGCGGTTGACGAGTAAAAAGGTCGTCGCTCGATTTCTCGACGATCCGAAGGTCGCTCGCTGGGTCGCCCGCTATCCGCCACACCCGATGACCGAGGCCGCGTTCGACACGGCAACCCGACGCTGGACGGTGAAGGTCTGGTCGGGCAGGGCGGGGGAGATCGCACTCGGCAAGGTCGAGGACGGTGACGGTCGCGTCTCCGAGGCCTGGACAGGGCCCCAGGTCGCCTGGGACATGGCCCGGGGGCGCGTGGGCTCGTTCGGTGGCAAGACCCTGAACGCATGGTGGATGTGGATACCGCTGAGCGTGCTCTTCTTCGTCGGTCTCGCCGACTGGCGTCGCCTCCGTTCGTGGCACACGGCCGACCTGCTCGCGTTGGTGTCGTTCGGCCTCTCCCTCTGGTTCTTCAACCGCGGTGAGGTCTTCCGGAGCGCACCACTCGGGGCAGTGCCTCTCGCCTATCTCCTCGTGCGCATGTGCTGGACAGGCTTCCGCGGGCGTGCCTTCACCCCGGTCATCTTCTGGCCGGTCTGGTTGCTCGCCGCGATCGCCGTCTTCATGGGGGGGCTGCGGATCGGTCTCAATATCGAGACGCCCCGGGGGGTGATCGATGTCGGCTATGCGGGCGTGATCGGCGGTGACAGGATTCTCGACGGCCAGGCTCCGTACGGCCATATGCCAATCCGAGACACGGGCCGTCCCTGCGGGAAGGCCGACGCCAACGGCTCGGTACGCGACTGGATCCAGGCCAATGGCCGGTGCGAGTCGTCGCTCCCGCGTGGCGACACCTACGGGCCGGTCTCCTATCTCGCCTACGTCCCAGCGGTGCTTGCCTTCCCGCCGTCCGGAAAGTGGGACTCGTTGACCGCGGCCCACGCAACGGCGATTGTGTTCGACCTGCTCGTCGTCCTCGGACTGCTCCTCGTGGGGCGCCGGTTCGGTGGTGCACCTCTTGCCGTGGCGCTCGCGTTCGGTTGGATGGCGCTCCCCTTTACCGCGTATGCGCTGAACTCCAACACGAACGACGCGATCATGCCCGCGATCCTCGTCTGGGGCTTCTGGCTCTCGACGTCTCCCGTCGCGCGTGGCGCTGCCGTGGCGCTTTCGAGCTGGACGAAGTTTGCCACGCTCCTGCTTGCACCCCTCTGGCTCACGTACCCGAACGGCCTCTCGCGCCGTGCCGTCGTGCGCTTCATGGCGGGGTTCGTCGTCGCTTCTCTGGTGGCCTTCTCGGTTCTCCTCCTCGAGCCGAGCCCTGTCGTCGTGCTGCGTGCCTTCGTCGAGCACACGTTCCGCTACCAGCTCGACCGTGGCTCACCGTTCTCGCCCTGGGACTGGGGGCAGTATCGCGCCCGTGGGATCCCCGACCTCGGAGCGGTCCAGCTGATCCTTCAGGTGGGTGTCCTCGCCCTTGCGGGTGTCGTCGCGATGATTCCACAGCGGAAGGGCCCGCTCGAGCTCGCTGCTCTGAGTGCGGCGGTTCTCGTCGGCTTCGAGCTCACGCTCACGCACTGGTCGTATCTCTACATTCCCTGGTTTTTCCCGTTCGTTTTGTTGGCTCTCCTGCTTCCCCTGCGGCGGGCCGACCCCGCGGCCACCGTGTCGTGACAGTCCCGACCGTGGTTCCTGCGGTGCTGGCGGCGGCGGCGGGGCTTCTGGCGGGACTCGTCCTCGTGTCGGGCCTTGCAGGCAGCCCGGGGATCTCCGATACGCCCGTGTACGAGGCCTACGGCGAGCGCATCGCCGACGGAGACATGCCGTACCGCGACTTCCGGGTCGAGTATCCCCCGGGAGCGCTGATCCCGTTCGTGCTTCCCGCTCTCGTCTCGTCGGAGCAGGGTCGCTACGAGAGGTCGTTCAAGGCGCTGATGGTGTGCGCACTCGCGGCCATCTGCGTGTTGATCGTTCTGTCGCTCCGGGTGCTCCGGGCTTCGCCAACGCGGATCGCCTTTGCCGTAGCCGCATTCCTGTTCGGCACGGTCCTTCTCGGGCAGTTCATCCTGACCCGCTTCGACCTCTATGCCGCGGCGCTCACTCTCGCTGCGGTGTGCGCGATCCTCGCGCGACGCGCGACGCTTGGACCGGTGCTGCTCGGGGTCGCAATCGCAACGAAAATCTATCCCGCTGTCATCCTGCCGCTTCTCGTCGTCCGGGCCTGGAAGAAGGACGGTCGGTCTGTCGCGCTGCGGGCCCTCGGCCTGACGATAGGCACTACGGCCCTCGTCTATCTCCCCTTCGCGGTTCTCGCCCCGGAGGGTGTGGCGCGCAGCCTCTGGCGGCAAGTCGGTCGTCCGCTGCAGATCGAGAGCCTCGGCGCGGGCGTGCTGCTTGCGCTTCACAATGCCGCCGGGATGCCGCTCGGCTGGGCATCCGGCTCGGGCTCGCAGAACCTCACCGGTGCGGTGGCCGCCGTTGCCTCCGGAACGACCACGATCGTCGGCCTCGCGGCCCTCGTCCTCGTCTGGGTGCGGTACGGGCGCGGCGACACGGACGACGCAGTGCGGTTCGCGCGGTTCGCGGCGGCTGCGGCCGTCGCCTTCGTGGCCTTCGGCAAGGTCGGGTCACCGCAGTTCCTCGTCTGGCTCATCGCGATCGTGGTCGTCGTACCGGGCCTGCGCGGAACGGTTGCCACCCTGCTGCTGCTCGCCGCGTGTGCGCTCACCCGACTGTGGTTTCCCGAGACCTACTGGGATCTCGTCAGGCGGTTCGACCCGACTGCCTCGTGGCTCGTCCTTGCCCGCGACCTCGTGCTCGTCGTCCTGTTCGTCGTCCTCGTCGTCCGGCTCAGGGCCAGGGAACCCGCACGGGCCTGATAGCCGTCGCCCGGCCGCTCGCCACGTCGCACTCGACGAGAACTCCCTCGATCCGCACGCCGTCGGTTGCCACCTCGAACCGCACGGGCATCCCCGTGCGCATCCGCTGCGTCGCGAGCTCTGCCTTGACGCCGATCACGGAGTCGTGCGGGCCCGTCATCCCGGCATCGGTGATCGCTGCCGTACCACCTGGCTGCACGCGTGCATCCGATGTCTGAACATGCGTGTGGGTTCCGATCACCGCCGTCACGCGCCCGTCGAGCCAGCGTGCGAGCGCCACCTTCTCGCTCGTCGCCTCCGCGTGGACGTCAACGAGGATGACCGGTGTCGTCGCGCGCGCCTCGCCCACGAGGTCGTCCACGATCTCCCACATGCTTCTCGCCGGCTCGAGCGAGAGTGACCCCATCACGTTCACGACCCCCACCGGTGAACCGTCCGTCGCGGTCACGACCGTGATGCCACGGCCCGGCGCTTCGGCCGACAGGTTCGCGGGCCGGATCACCCTGTCGGAGACAGCGAGGTACGGTGCGATCTCCTGACGGCGCCAGGTGTGGTTGCCGAGCGTGATCGCGTCGGCGCCCGCCGCGAGAAGACGATCGGCGAGCTTCGGGGTGATACCGACACCGTCGGCGATATTCTCGCCGTTGACGATGCATACTCCGACGTTCAGCTCCGTCCGCAGGGCGGCGAGCCGCTCCTCGAGCGCCTCCCTCCCGGGCCGGCCCACGACGTCTCCCACAAACAGGATGTTCACGGCAGAGACCCGGCCGTCGGATGAACCTCGATCGCCACGTTGTTGCCGCGGGCTCCCGCGTGTTTTGCGAGGGACTGCCGCTCGACCGCCGCGACGTTGACGACCGTGCCGAGCCTGGACGAGGAGGCCAGCACGGGGCTGCCGACCGTGAGCGAGGGATCGGGCTCCACGTGGCTCAACGAGATGATCAAAGAGGGCGCAGAGCTCGGCCGCACGTCGATGCGCGCACCGTGGGCCTTGCCGTCGATCACGAAGTCGGAGATCGAAACGACGGTACCTGCGGCGGGCGAGTACACGTTTGTCCCCGGCATCGCGCCGACGTCCATCACCTCGGTGCCGGGCCCGTCGCCGAGCTGAATCCAGACCGACCCCGTCGGAGCGGAGCCCGCGATGCGTCGCCAGAGCCGTGCGAGGAGTCCCTCGTTGAGCTGGCGTCCGACGGGGGTCAGCCTGAGCGATCCGTTCTCGGCTCCGTGGAATCCGACGGCCGTGACCGCGTCACGGGCGACCGGAAGCTTGATCTGGAGGTTGCCGACGGTTGCCAGCACGTCGGGCTCTGGCGGCACGCCACGGGCAGCAGCGGCAACGGTCGTGGTCAGGAGCGGCTCGGGTGAGCTCGAGCCGAAGGCGGTCAGGATCAACGTGACGAGAGCGAGAGCGGCGACGATCCCGATCACGGCCAGACTGCGGGCGCGATGTTGCGTGCGGCGCCGTCGTTCGCGGTGACGGGCCGCACGCCGAGAGCGCGGCGTGGTCATGGCTGCAACGGTAGCGGACGTCCCAGAAACCGCCGTGCACGGGTGCGATGAGTCGCGCCCGGCTACGATCCCGTCTATGACACCACCTTCGGGCCCGACGATGCCCACGATCAGCGTGCCGCGGTGGATTCAGCTCGTGGGCCTGCCGGTCGGGCTCCTCCTCGTCTGGATGCTCGCGGGCCTGCTCGGGCACGTCCTCTTCCTCTTCCTCACGGCCGGGCTGATCGCCTTCCTCCTCAACCCGCTCGTCCGTGATCTGAAGCGGATGAGGCTGCCACGCGGGCTTGCCGTCGCTCTCGTGCTTCTGCTCTTCGCAGCGGCCGTCGCGTTCATCGTGCTCGCGCTCGGAGGCGTGGTCGTAGACCAGACCCGCTCCGCAACCGAGCGCATCGACGACTACGTGACGATCGCAGATAGTGCCGGGAGCAGCGGGGCCGAGCAGGACATCGACCGCCTCCAGGGGTGGCTCGACAGCCACGGGTTGCAGCGGATCCAGATCCAGAAGCAGGCGAGCGACTGGGTAGACAACCTCGGTGCCGGCGAGATCTCCAAGTACACCCAGAACGCGATCGCCTTTGCGCAGGGTGCTGCATTCTCGGTCGTCGTGACGTTGTTCAACCTCGTCCTCATCATCGTGATCGCCGTCTACATGCTGCTCGACATGGACAGGCTCGAAGGGGCGGTAGACCGCCGTTTTCCGCCCGGCGACGGCCTCCCGTTGACCCTACGGATCGAAAAGGCACTGGCCGGCTACGTGCGCGGGCAGCTGATCCTCTCGACCGTGATCGGTCTGAGCGCGGGCCTCGGGATCTGGCTGCTCGGCACCACCGGCCTCGTCCCCGGTGCGGAGCGCTACGCACTGCTCTTCGGCGTGTGGACAGCTGTGATCGAGGTGATTCCGTACATCGGGCCCTGGCTCTCGGCCGTCCCACCGGTCGCCTACGCGCTCGTCGTCGATCCGGTGTCGGCGCTCTGGGTGCTCCTGCTCTTCGTCTTCATCTACCAGGTCGAGGGCCACATCGTGGTGCCCAACGTGATGGCGAATGCGCTTCGTCTCCACCCGCTCCTCGTCATCTTCGGCCTTCTGGCAGGGGGTGAGCTGTACGGGATCGCAGGGGTGTTGATGGCGCTGCCGACGATGGCTGCCTCCCGGGCGATCTGGGAGTTCTTCGCCGAACGCGTGCACCTCGAGCGCTGGGATGACGGTGAGCCGTCGGTCGGCGTGGACGCGGGCGGCGGCGGCCCCGCTGACGGGTCCTTGTCCCTGTGAACTCGTTTCCCGTCACGCGCCTCCGGCGCCTCCGTCGCAGCGACACGCTGCGAGCGCTCGTCCGCGAGACGCGCCTGTCGCTCGACGACGTCGTGATGCCGCTCTTTGCCTGCCCCGGCGAGGGCGTCGTGCTTCCCGTAGAAGGGCTCGACGGGATCGCCCGGCGATCCGTTGACGAGATCGTCCGCGAGGCGACCGAGCTGGCGGCGCTCGGCGTGCGCGCAGTGCTCCTGTTCGGCATCCCGGAGGAGAAGGACGAGGAGGGGTCGGGAGCGTGGGAGGCCGACGGGATCGTGCAGCGGACGTTGCGTGCGCTGCGCACCGAGGTTCCCGGCCTGACCCTCATGACCGACGTGTGCCTCTGCGAGTACACGAGTCACGGCCACTGCGGTGTGCTCAGCGACGGAGAGGTCGCAAACGACGAGACGCTCGAGCTGCTCGTGCGGACAGCCTCGAGTCATGTCGAAGCCGGTGCCGACGTCGTGGCGCCGAGCGACATGATGGACGGACGCGTGGCTGCGATCCGTGAAGCCCTGCCGCACACGCCGATCATCGCGTACGCCGCGAAGTACGCTTCGTCGTTCTACGGGCCGTTTCGGGAGGTGGCGGATTCGACGCCGTCCGTCGGCGACCGCCGCGGCTACCAGATGGATCCCGCGAACGTGCGCGAGGCGCTGCGGGAGTGTGCGCTCGACCTCGACGAGGGCGCAGACGTGCTGATGGTGAAGCCCGCGCTCGCATATCTCGACGTGATCCGGGCCGTGCGTGAGCGATTCGACTGCCCCGTGGCTGCCTACAACGTCTCCGGCGAGTACGCGATGGTCAAGGCGGCCGCGGCTGCGGGTCATCTCGACGAGAGGGCCGCCGCACTCGAGTCGCTCGTCGCGATCAGGCGAGCCGGTGCCGATTTCATGTTCACGTACTGGGCGAAGGACGTCGCGCGATGGCTCTGACGCGGTCGGATCTCTATGACCGCGCGCAGCGACTGATTCCGGGTGGAGTCAATTCGCCCGTGCGCGCAATGCGCTCGGTCGGGCTCGACGAGCCGCTCTTCATGCGCAGCGGCGCGGGTGCGTTGATCGAGGACGTGAACGGCAACCGCTACATCGACTGGGTGCTCTCCTGGGGCCCGCTGCTCTTCGGTCATGCCGACCCGACGACGCTTGCCGCCGTGACCGAAGCGCTCGCGCGTGGCACGACATTCGGGGCGCCGACCGAGGCAGAGGTCGATCTGGCCGCCGAGATCGTGGACGCCGTGCCGTCCGTCGAGATGGTGCGCCTCGTCTCCTCCGGCACCGAGGCTGCGATGAGCGCGGTGCGCCTCGCGCGGGCTGCGACTCGCCGCGACCGGCTGATCAAGTTCGCGGGCAACTACCACGGCCACGTGGACGCACTGCTCGCGAGCGCCGGCTCCGGCCTGATGACGCTCGGGATCCCGTCCACGCCCGGTGTCCCGTCGGGTGTCGCGCGCGACACCATCGTGCTGCCATTCAACGACATCGCCGCTGTCTCGGCGGCGGTGGCCGAGTTCGGAGAAGGGCTAGCGGCGATCCTCGTCGAGCCGGTCGCGGGCAACATGGGCGTCGTTCCTCCCGCCCCCGGGTTCCTCGAGGCGCTCCGTCTGCTGTGCGATGCATGTGGTGCGCTCCTCGTCTTCGACGAGGTGATCACCGGCTTCCGCGTCGCGCGTGGCGGCGCGCAGGAGCGCTACGGCATCACACCCGACCTGACGATCCTCGGCAAGATCGTCGGTGGCGGCCTGCCGGCGGCCGCATTCGGTGGCCGCGCCGAGCTGATGCAACGGCTCGCGCCCGTCGGCGACGTCTACCAGGCCGGCACGCTTTCAGGGAATCCCCTGGCCACGGCGGCCGGGATCTCCGTGTTGCGGCGTCTCCGCGACCCGGCTGTGTACGAGGAGCTCGAGCGCCGCGGTGCGCGCCTCGAAGCAGGCCTCGCTCCGTTCGGAACCGTCCAGCGGGTCGGTGCGATGCTGACGCTCTTCTGTCAGGGCGATGCCGTCTCCGACTACGACGACGCCGTCCGCTCCGACACCGAACGCTACGCGGCGCTCTTCCGACACCTGCTCGACCGGGGCGTCTACTTCGCGCCCTCGCAGTTCGAGTGCATGTTCGTTTCACTCGCGCACGACGACGAGGAGATCGACAGGACGATCGAGGCCGTTGGCGACTTCTTCGGCAACTGAAGCGGGCGTCTGGGAGACGCTCGTAGCGGAGGCAGGAGCAGAGAGCTTGCTCTGGGAGGAGTCGCTTCGTCCCGCGAGCGAGCAGGACCGCACGCCCGTCTTCTCTCGTCTCTGCGAGCCGGTGTACGCGCTCGGCGTCGAGACGATCTACGAGGGCTACCTCCTGCACTACGGTCGTCCGCGCCTCTTCAGCCCTGCCGATCCTGACACCGCATTGCTTCTCGGCGACTACCTCTACGCACACGGACTCGTGCGCGTCTCTGCGACCGGCAGCATCGGCGCGGTACACGACCTTGCCGAGCTCATCTCGCTCTGCGCGCAGGCACGAGCCGACAGCCGAGGCGGCGAGTTCGAGGCCTGGGCCGCGACGGCGGCGCTCCTCGGCAAGGGTTCTCTTTCGCAAGCGAGAGCGGCGCTGAGAGACCGCGGCGACGCGACTGTGCTCGCGGAGGTGGCCCGGAGCACGGCCGGAGTGGAAGCGGTCGAGCGGGCACGCTGCGCGCACAAGCTCCTCGTTGGGTAAAGTCTCGGCCATGCCAATAGGTTCGTTTCTGTTTCTGGCCGACGCCGCCGAGGAAGGCCGCAACGTGGTTCTCGCGATGTTCGTCGTCGGGCTCATCTTCATCGCCGTGATCGCACTCGGCGAGCTGACGCACTACCTTTCGGCAAAACGCAAGTCGCGAGCGCTGTAAAGCCAGCGGTGGAAGAGCGTACCGCCGGCTTTCCAGCGCCTCTGTTCCGGCACGCTTCGCGTGGCTCCTGAAGCCGGGAACCCCCGGTTCCCCGTGGCCCCTCCCCTCGCCTCTAGACTGTCTCTCGATGGCAAGCCCGGCATCAGACCTCCGCGAATGGATCGCCCTTCTCGAGCGTGAGGATGAGCTCGTTCGCATCTCGGCCGAGGTCGATCCCGACCTCGAGGTCACCGAGATCGTCGATCGCGTCGTCAAGTCCGGTGGGCCGGCGCTCCTGTTCGAGAACCCGAAGGGCGCGGCGCATCCGCTCCTGATCAACCAGTTCGGCACCGAGAAGCGGATGTGCATGGCCTTCGGCGTCGAGAAACTCGACGACCTCGCCGACAAGCTCGGCGAGATCCTCGAGCTGCAGCCGCCACAGGGGCTCGTTGACAAGGTGCGTTCGCTCGGCAAGCTCAAGTCGATCGCCGACTCGATGCCGAAGGAGGTCTCGAAGGGGGCCTGCCAGGAGATCGTCCTGACGGGAGACGACGTGAATCTCGACCTGTTCCCGATTCAGCGCTGCTGGCCGCTCGACCCGGCTCCCTTCATCACGCTCCCCGCGGTGATCACGAAGGATCAGGCGACGGGCGTCCGCAACGTCGGCATGTACCGGATGCAGAAGATCGACCACCGCTCGACGTTCATGCACTGGCAGATTCACAAGGACGGCCGAGCCGATCTGCGCGCGGCGCCCGACGGCAGGATCCCGGTTGCGGTGGCGCTCGGGCTCGACCCGGTCACCGCGTACTCGGCGAGCGCGCCGCTCCCCAAGCACATCGGCGAGCTGATGGTCGCCGGATTCCTCAAGGGCTCGGCGGTGCAACTCGTCAAATGCAAGACCGTCGATCTCGAGGTTCCGGCGAATGCCGAGATCGTCCTCGAGGGCTGGGTCGATCGTGACGACATCGGGATCGAAGGGCCCTTCGGTGATCACACAGGGTTCTATACACCGCCCGAGGAGTTCCCGATCTTCCGCATCTCGGCGATCACGATGCGCCGCGATGCGATCTACCCGTCAATCGTCGTCGGCAAGCCGCCGGCCGAGGACGAGTGGCTCGCCAAGGCGACCGAGCGGATCTTCCTTCCTGCGATCCGGATGAGCGTCCCCGAGATCGTCGATTACGACCTGCCGACAGCGGGAACGTTTCACAACTGCGTCATCGTCTCGATCCGCAAGCGCTTTCCCGGCCACGCGCGCAAGGTCATGCACGCGATGTGGGGGCTCGGCCTGATGAGCCTGACGAAGTCGGTCGTCGTCGTGGACGAGCACGTGGACGTCCATAACTACGAGCAGGTCTTCTTCTATGTCTGTGCAAACGTCGATCCGGCACGTGACATCCTGCTCAGCGAAGGTCCGATCGACCAGCTCGACCACGCGGTCACCATCCAGGCGTTCGGGGGCAAGATCGGCATCGACGCGACCGCGAAGGGGCCGGACGAGGGGCGGCGTGAGTGGCCTCCGGAGATCGAGATGAGCCCCGAGATCCGTGCCCGGGTCGATGCGCGCTGGGGGGAGATCGGCCTTCCCGCCGCACTGCGCGGGAGAGATGTGCAGAATGGGACTCGTGGAGGCACGTTGACGCGCTTGTTGCGTCGGTGACAGCCATGCACGCGCTACAGTCGAAGTATCCGACTGGAAGTTGAAGAGTGACTGACGCAGCCGACAACGAGGAAGAGACCCGGGGGCACAGCCTCTGGCCGATCGGTTTTGCGATCGGGGTAGCCTGCATCCTCATCGGGCTCGTCGTCAGCTGGCCCGCCGTCCTGCTCGGTGCCGCCATCACCATCGTCTCCGGTGTGCTCTGGATCCGTGAGGCCGCCGGCACTCATGGCCCGGTCGATTTCGCAGCCGGGGATGCACTCGACGGTGGGACGCCTTCGCCGGCTCTCGCAGCCGCCGAGGGTCAGCATCTCGAGACCCACGGACGTGCCGGCTTCCTGACACTCGCCACGATCGGCCTCGGCGGTGTCATTGGCGCTGCTGTCACCCTCCCCTCGATCGGCTTTGCCGTGCTGCCGTCGTTCACCGGCGAAGGAATCGAGACCAACCCCGTAGACCTCGGGCCGCTCGAGAACTTTCCCGAGGGAATGTTCGTGATCACCACCTTCATCGGCAGCAAGGATCAGGGAGAGGTGTCCAGGCGTACCGCCTACATCCGGAACAACGGACTGAGCGCAGCGAACGATCCGAGCTTCACGATCATCTACAGTCGGTGCGTCCATCTCGGCTGCCCCGTGCAGCCGAACGGCCCGAAGTTCGAGGACAAGATGGTCACCTACAGGGACGTGACTCTGACCCCGGTTCAACCCGCAGGATTCGGGTGCCCGTGTCACGGCGGTGCCTACGACACGGAGGGCAACCGGACTGCCGGGCCGCCCGTGCGCTCGCTCGACCGCTACGCCTTCTCGATCGTAGACGGCAATCTCGTGCTGGGAAAGCACTTCAGCGTCGGCACCGTCGAAGGCACCGCTGCGGATGCGAAGATCAGCCGCTACGGGCAGGCGTACCCGGGCGTTCACGTAGACGGCCTCGAGCGCTGGCTGTATCCCATCCCGGTGCCGGGGGCCTGATCATGGCCAAGTCCGCGCGGCAGGCGCAGATAGAGAAGGCGGCCCTCTACCCGCTCGACTGGACCGAGGAGCGCACCGGGCTCGTCGGGTACACGAAGTGGTTCCTCTTCCGTCATGTCCCGAGAGACGTCAACTGGATGCAGACGCTCGGTGCGGCAACGCTCACGGCGTTCCTCGTTCAGGCAATAACAGGTGTCTTCCTCGCGATGTACTACAAGCCGGATCCGAACAGCGCCTACGAGTCGATTCAGAACATCTCGAACGAGGTCACGCTCGGCTGGCTCGTCCGCGGGATGCACAAGTGGGGTGCGAGCCTCTTCATCATCCTGATGTTCCTCCACATGGCACGCACGTTCCTGTTCGGGGCTTACAAGTATCCGCGTGAGCTGAACTGGGTCATCGGCGTCCTGCTGCTCGTCGCCGGCATGGCCGAGGGTTTCACCGGGTATCTGCTGCCCTGGGACCAGACGGCCTACTGGGCGACGGTGGTCGGCATCAACATCAACGCCACGGCACCGTTTGCCGGGCCGTTTATTGCCCAGTTCCTCCAGGGTGGGGCACAGATCGGGCCCGACACGCTGGCAAAGTTCTACTCGCTTCACATGCTCGTGATTCCGGGCGGGATCATGGCGATGATCGGCCTGCACATGTATCTCGTCCTCCGCCTCGGCGTCACCTCGCCGCCCTGGTCGAAGACGGCCGCCGGCCGCCCGCGGCCCGACGCCGAGCCCACCGGCGACCGCACCGGGCTGACCCGTGAGCCGTCGTCCGAGGAGACGAGCTAGCCGTGGCGAGCAAGAGGCAGCAGGAGTACCGCGCCCAGCACAAGCGCTACAAGGAAGACGTCGCGAAAGAAGGGAAGCCGTTCTTCCCCTATGCGATCTACCACGACACGATCATGTCGCTCGTCGTCGTGGTCGTGATCATCGGTCTTGCCGTGATCTGGAAATACACCGCGGACGGCACGGAGGCCGGGATGCTCGGGCCGCTCTACGAGGCCAAGGCCGACCCTGGCACGACCAACTTCGTGCCGCGGCCCGACTGGTTCTTCTACTTCCTCTTCTATCTGCTCCGCATCTTCAAGTGGCCCGAGACCGTCGTGCTCGGCACGGTCGGGATTCCGACGCTGCTGCTCGTGCTGCTGATGACGCTGCCGTTCTACGACCGCCGCCCCGAGCGGGCAGTGCTGCGGCGCCCCGTCGCGTTCGTTGCTGCGATCCTCGTGGTGATCTCGATGGGTGTGCTGACGTGGAAGGGCGCGACCGCGAAGGAGTCGCTCGGCTCGGAGACCCTGAGCCTCGTGCCGGGGTGGGCGGAGCAGGAGGGTTTTGCCGGTAATCCGGTTGCCGTCGAGGGGGCAGGGCTCTTCGCGGAATCAGGCTGCCTCAACTGCCACGTCTATCTCGGTGCGGGCGCCCAGAACCTGGGTGCGCCCGACCTCTCGGCGGAGGGTGCCAAGGGCAGAGGTATCGAGTGGCAGGTCGCCCACCTCAAGAATCCGAGCAGTAAGACACCGGGCTCTCAGATGCCTTCGTTCGCCAGCCTCGGCGAGGAGAACCTGATCAAGATCGCGACCTTCCTGGAAGCCTCCAAGGGCCCGGTGAAGTAGCAGGGCCGTCCGGTCAGTCTCCCGGGTCGGGGTCTGGCGTCTAGCATCTCATCGATGCGAGTCTTTCTTGGAGTCACCGGTGCCTCGGGCGCTCCCTATGCTGCCCGGCTGCTGCAGTCGCTCGCGCAGGCCGACTGTGAGATAGGCCTCGTTGCCTCGGCCGCCGGCATCGAGGTGATCGCGACCGAGCTGTACGGTGACGCCACCCTGCCGCCTGCCGAGGTGCTCGAGCGATTCGTCGGTGATGCCGCCGACCAGGTCACGGTCTACGGGATCAGCGACTACAAGAGCCCCTATGCAAGCGGCTCCGCGAAGGTTGACGCGTACGTCGTCTGCCCCTGCTCGATGAGCACCGTGGGCACGCTCGCTTCGGGTGCGATGGCGAATCTCATCCACCGTGCCGCCTCGGTCGCACTCAAGGAGCGACGCAAGCTCGTTCTCGTTCCCCGTGAGACGCCGCTCTCGTCGATTCATCTGCGCGGCCTCGCGACCCTGCACGAGGCAGGAGCGGTGATCCTGCTCGCCGCCCCCGGCTTCTACCACGGAGCAAAGACGATCGACGACCTCGTGGACTTCGTTGTTGCACGCGCACTCGACCAGATCGGCCTCGACAACACGCTGATGCCGCGCTGGGGCCAGGCATGACGCACGAGAGCGGGACGCTACAGCCCGATGGCGTGCGCAGCATGTTCGACCGGATAGCGCCCGTGTACGACGTGATGAACCGTGTCATGACGATGGGGCTCGACCAGCGGTGGCGTCAGGTCACCGCCCGTGCGGTCGTACGGCCCGGTTCACGTGTTCTCGACGCCTGCTGCGGGACCGGCGACCTTGCCCTGGCCTGCGAGCGCGAAGGTGGCATCGTGACGGGCCTCGACTTCTCCGGCCCGATGCTCGCCCGCGCCCGATCCAAGTCCGACTCGATCGAATGGGCCCAGGGCGACATGTTGGCGCTCCCTTTCGATGACGGCAGCTTCGACGTCGTCACCGTCGGGTTCGGCGTGCGCAACGTGGACGACCTCCGCGCCGGCCTGCTCGAGTTGCGTCGTGTTCTGCGCCCGGGAGGACAGCTCGCGATTCTCGAGATCACGCAGCCGCGCGGTCCCCTGAAACCGTTCTTTTCCCTCTGGTTCGATCGCATCGTGCCGCTGCTCGGGCGGGTCCTGCCCGGCGGCGAGGCGTACACGTACCTTCCGGCCAGCGTGCGGCGCTTTCCCGGAGCCGAGGATCTCGCGGCGTTGATCGACGAGACAGGGTTCGGCGGGGCGACCTTCAGGCTCTTCGGCGGCTCGATCGTCGCCCTTCACACGGCGACGGCACGCTGAGTGCGACCCTCGAGACGGTGCGGGCCGCTCCGGGGCTCGCCGACTACCTGGCCGATGTCGAGGAGCTGCTCGACCGCTCCGTGGCAGGGCACCCCGGCCTCGTCGCCGAGATCGGTACCGAGGCACTGACGGCCGGTGGAAAGCGGCTTCGACCGATGCTCACGTTCCTCTCGGCTCCGGCCGATAGGGCGCCGTCGGTCGTAGCGGGCGCGGCCGTCGAGCTCGTACACATGGCGACTCTCGTGCACGACGACCTGATCGACGGGGCCAGCGTGCGCCGCGGCAAGGCAGCGGCATGGTCGGCCTTCGGCGCGGAAGCCGCCCGTGCAACCGGCGACTACCTCTTCGCACGCGCCTTCTCGGAGCTCGCTGCAGACGGCGACCTCGCCGGTGTCTCGGCCCTCGCAGAAGCGTCGCTCGCGCTCGCACGAGGCGAGGCTCTGCAGCGGCGGCAGCGGTATGATCCCGACACGACGGTGGACGGTTATCTCGAGCGATGCTCTCTCAAGACCGGGAAGCTCTTCGAGGCTGCCTGCCTGCTCGGTGGCGGGAGCGGCGACTACGGACGATTGCTCGGTATTTCGTTTCAGATCGTTGACGACATTCTCGACTGTGCGGGCGACTCGAACGAGACGGGCAAGATCCCCGGCACCGACCTGCGTGACGGCACGCCCACCTTGCCGCTGCTCCTCGCCGCGCAGTCCGACGAGACCGTGCGTGCGGCGATTGCCGGCGGCCCCCTCGAAGGCGTTCTCGTTCGCGTGGCGGCAACCGGCGCCCTCGAGCGCTCGCGGGCGGTTGCCCTCGACTACGCTATAAGGGCACGAGAGAGCCTCTCCGGCGAGTCCCGCCGCCGGGAGCTCGAGGCCCTGGCAGACGCCGTCGTAGACCGCAACAGATAGGCAGCAGAAATGGCACTCCTCGACCGCACCTCAACGCTCGGCCCCGTTCGCGACAAGGTCGAGGCGGGCGAACGCCTCGACCTCGAGGACGGTCTCACGATCCTCGAATCCGACGATCTTCTCGAGATCGGTGAACTTGCCGACCTCGCACGCCGCCTGCGCGGCGGCAACGACGAGGTGTCGTTCGTTCAGAACCTCTACCTCAGTCAGACGAACGTCTGTCGGGTGAAATGCAAGTTCTGTGCCTTTGCGGCGACCCAGAAGCAGGAGCACGCATATTCGACGACGACCGAGGAGCTCGTGCGCGATGCGGTCGCCCAGCATCGCCTCGCCTCGTTCACCGAGATCCACATGGTCAACGGCGAGAACCCGCACATCGATCTCGACTTCTACCTCGACACGCTCAGGGCGCTCAAGGCCGAGCTGCCCGACGTGCATCTCAAGTGCTACACGGCCTCGGAGGTGCACCACATGACGACTCTCTCCGGTCTCACGCACGAGGAGGTTCTCGTCGAGCTCAAGGCGGCCGGGCTCGACTCGCTTCCCGGCGGCGGGGC
This sequence comes from Thermoleophilia bacterium, assembly GCA_009694305.1. Lineage (GTDB taxonomy): Bacteria > Actinomycetota > Thermoleophilia > Gaiellales > Gaiellaceae > Gaiella. Next base: position 46,353 of record SHVL01000004.1, on the reverse strand, counting down.
GGAGATCTTCGCCGATCGCGTCAGGGCGCTCGTCGCTCCGGGAAAGGAGCACGCAGACATCTGGTTCCACGTGCACGACACCGCGCACCGGATGGGCCTGCGCTCGACCTGCACGATGCTCTACGGTCACGTCGAGACCTACGAGGAGCGCATCGACCACCTGATTCGCCTGCGTGAGCAGCAGGATCGGACGGGCGGCTTCGTGGCCTTCATCCCGCTCGCCTTCCACCCGGAGAACACCGTGTTCGAGCGCCGTGGCTTCCGTCACTCGACCGGCTCCGAGGATCTCAAGATGATGGCCGTCTCACGGTTGATGCTCGACAACATCCCGAACATCAAGGCGTACTGGATCATGATGGGGATGCCGCTCTCGGCCGTCGGCCTGCATTTCGGAGCCAACGACGTGCAGGGAACGGTCATGCGCGAGACGATCTTCCATGCAGCGGGCGCGCAGACGGAGACGGAGCAGAAGATCGATCAGCTCGTTCGCTTCGTGCGCGAGGCCGGCCGGATTCCGGTGCAGCGTGACTCGCTCCACAACACGATTCAGGTCTGGGACGCGGCGTGATCCGACTCGGCCGGATCAGCTACGTCAACATGGCGCCGGTCTTCCACGGCCTCGAGTACGAGGTGGAGCAGATTGTCGGCGTTCCAACAGAGCTCAATCGGATGCTGATCGAGGGGAACCTCGACGTCGCCCCGATCTCGTCGATCGAGTACGCGCGCAATGCCGAAACGCTACGGCTCCTGCCCCGCCTGTGTGTCTCCTCGGAGGGTGCCGTGGACTCGATCCAGCTCGTGACGCGCATGCCGCTCGGACGCGTGCGCTCCGTCGCCGTCACGCCCGAGAGCGCCACGTCTGTCGTGCTGACGAAGATCCTGCTCCCGGGTGCCGAGATCCGTCCGTTCGAGGATGAGGCCGATGCGACGCTCCTGATCGGCGACGCGGCCTTGCGGAGCGCCTTCGAGGATCCCACACCGCACTACGATCTCGGGCGGCTGTGGCTCGAGAAGACCGGCCTGCCCATGGTGTTTGCCGTCTGGGCCGCTTCCGAGCCGGTCGTCGAGGGGCTCTCCGACCTCGAGCACGCACTCGTCGCGTCGGTGCGCCTCGCCCGGTCGGAGCCAGAGAAGCTCGCCTACGAGGCGAGCGAGCGGTACGGCTACCCCGCGGGCTTCCTTGCCCGCTACTTCGAGAAGCTCCGCTACAGCTTTGGCCCTCGCGAGCGGGCCGGGTACTACACGTTCCTCGAGATGGCACGCGACGTCGGTGAGATCCACCGCATCCCCGAGCTTCGCTTCTCCCGCGACGCCGAGGTCTCGCTGTGAGCCTGACGCACCACCCGGGAGACAGGCTGAAGCCCCCCACCGCAGAGATCCTCGAGCGTGCGCTCGACGGTGAGCGCATCACGGACGAGGACGCGGCCACGCTCCTACGCTCCCGCGATCTCGTGGCCGTCGGTCGGGTCGCGAACGCGTTGCGCAACCGCAAGACCGACCCGAGCAGGGTCACCTTCATCATCGACCGGAACATCAACTACACGAACATCTGTGTCACCGACTGCGATTTCTGCGCCTTCTACCGCAGTCCGGGGGACACGCGCGAGGGATATCTGCTTCCGAAGCCGGTCATCTTCAGGAAGATCGAGGAGACGCTTGCGATCGGCGGTACCGGTGTCCTCATGCAGGGCGGCCACCATCCCGACCTCGGAATCGAGTTCTACGAGGATCTGTTCAGCTCGATCAAGAGCCGCTACACGGTGCACCTCCATTGCCTCTCGCCTCCCGAGATCCAGCACATCTCCCGCCGGTCGAAGCTGACGGTCTGGGAGACGCTCTCCCGACTGCGCGACGCAGGCCTCGACTCGTTGCCGGGCGGCGGAGGTGAGGTTCTCGTCGATCGAGTCAGAGACATCATCGCCCCGAAGAAGACGAACTCGGACGACTGGCTCGATGTGATGCGGCACGCGCACAAACTCGGCATGTCCACGACTGCGACCATGATGTACGGGCACGTCGAGACGCTCGAGGAGCGTGTCGAGCACATGCGCCGCGTGCGTGAAGTCCAGGACGAGACGGGTGGCTTCCGCGCGTTCATCTCGTGGACGTTCCAGCGTGACGGCAACCGCCTCTCGGCTCTCGTCAGTGACGAGCAGATGCCGACCTCGTTCGACTATCTGCTCACCCAGGCCGTCTCGCGTATCTATCTCGACAACATCTCGCACATCCAGTCGTCGTGGGTGACGCAGGGACTCAAGATCGGCCAGGTCGCACTCGCGTTCGGAGCAGATGACATGGGCTCCGTGATGATGGAGGAGAACGTCGTCTCGGCAGCAGGTACCTCGCACAGAACCTCGACCGACGAGCTGGTATATCTGATCCGCTCGCTCGGCAAGACCCCGGTGCAGCGCGACACGCTCTACCGGGATGTTCGCGTCTTCGACTGACCCGGCCGAAGTCGTAAGCAGGTGGTAAGGGTGGGCCGCAGCAACGGATCCGGTCGGTACCCTCGAACGTATCGATGGGACGCCTCCTCCTCACCGCGTTCGCCGCTCTGGTCCTGGCCGTGCCCGCGGTGGCGCAGCCGCGGACGCTGTGGCCGGGCGTCACCTACGACACTGCCGTCCAGTTCACCTCGAACGGGCCGGTTGCGCTCAACGTGCTGATCGGGCCGCGCCCGGGTGGGACGACGACCCTGGTGCCAACCCTGTCGAACGAGACCCTGACCGGCACCGAGACCCTGACGGCCATGCAGCGCCGCCTCGTGGGGTCGGCGACGACGGCGGGGGTCAACGGTGACTACTTCTCGTTCGAGACGGGGGCCCCGAGTGGAGTCCTGATGCGCGAAGGGCAGATCGCGAACCCGCCGGCCGGTGACCGTTCGAGCGCGGGTATCACGACGGACGGGTCTCTCGACATCCGCAGGATCTCGTTCTTTGGCACCTGGCAGGGAGCCGGCGCCAAGCGCACGCTCAACACGCTCAACAGGCCTCCTCCTCCGAACGGGACTGCGCTGTATACCCAGGCCTGGGGCCCGGAGACCCCGGCGTTTCCAGGTGCTACGGCCCTGACCCTCTTTCCTTTGCCGGCACCGCAGCCGAACGCCGATCTCGTGGCACCCGTCGGCGAGGTGCGTACCGGCGGCGCTCCTGTTTCGATTCCGCTCGGTGGTGCCGTGCTCGTGGGGATCGGGTCGGCTGCGGCCGTGCTCGCCAGGGAGGGGGCGGTGGGACAGCAGATCACGTCACAGCTGATCTTCAGGCCCGAGTGGCCCGGGATCGTCTCCGCGATCGGCGGCGGCCCGCAGATCGTGCGCAACGGTGCCGCGGTCTTCCGTGCGGGGGAGGCGTTCACTCCCTTTCAGCTCGGCGCTCGCGTTCCTCGCACGGGCCTCGGTCAACTGGCCGACGGCCGTGTCATTCTCGTCGCCGTTGACGGCCGTCAGCCAGGGTACTCGGTCGGGATGACCATGTTCGAGCTGGCCCAGACGCTCGTTCGACTCGGCGCTGTCACCGCAATGGCCCTCGATGGCGGTGGCTCCACCACGATGGCGTTCAACGGGACGCTGCTCAACCGGCCCTCGGGTACCGAGCGGCCGGTCTCGACGGCGCTGCTCTTCGAGTACACCGGTGTCTTCGTGGAGTCCGCGACGGCGGTTGTCTCTCCCGACGGCGACGGCGTCGCCGACCGGCAGAGCCTGCGTTACAGGCTGGTGCGCCCGGCGACGACGACCACGACGTTGACGGCGCCCGACGGCACTGTTGCCTTCACCGAGATCAAGGAACGTCAGTCGGGAAGCTTCGACGTTCTGTTTCCGCCTTCGTCCAAGGCGCCCGTCGGCACGCCTGACGCGCAGCCGGCCAACGGTCGCTGGAAGCTCGCCGTCTCTGCTCTCGACGAGGTCGGGCAGTCGTCGGAGATGACGCAGTCGTTCATCGTCAACAGCACGGTCGGCTTTCTGAGCACCGCGCCGCGCAAGCTCTTCCTTCCGCCCCGCGGGAGGGACATCGGGATCACCTGGAAGCAGTCGCGCCCTGCCCGGGTCGTCGTCACCGTGGAGACGCTCGCCGGCGAGGTCGTTCGCACCCTGGCGAAGCGCTCGTACCGGGCCGGAAGCCCCGCTGTCGCCTGGAACGGCCTCGACCGCAAGAAGCAGGCGGTCAGGGGCGGCAACTACCTCGTGCGGGTCACAGCCAGAAACGCGCTGGGGGCGATAGAGCTCACGCACAGGCTCCGGGTACAGCGGATCGTCGGGCCCCGCTGACCCGTCCTGCGGCCGGGGTGTACCGGCCTCGCGAGTAGAGTGCGTTGCCGATGCTTCTCTCCGTCCTCAGCGGCATCACCGATTCGATTACGTCCGCGATCGGCAACTACGGCCTCTACGCTGTGTTCTTCCTCATGCTGATCGACGCGGTCTTTCCCGCTGCGAGTGAGGTCGTGATGGTCTACGCGGGTGCGATCGCCTCCGGCCTGATTGCCGGGCAGACGGTGTCGCTCTTCGGTTACACCTTCTCTCCGGGGCTGTCGGCGTATCTCGCCATGGCCGTTGCCGGCACGGTCGGGTACCTCATAGGGGCGCTTGTCGGCTGGGAGATCGGTCGCAGGGGTGGGAGGCCCTATCTCGAGCGGCACGGGCGCTGGCTCCATCTCGATGCGGCGAAGCTGGAGCGCGCCGAGGCGTGGTTCCTACGCTGGGAGGACTGGGCGGTACTGCTCGGGCGCGTCACCCCGGTCGTGCGGTCGTTCGTCTCGATCCCGGCCGGCATCTTCGGGGTGCCCATCCGGCGCTACACCGTGCTGACGCTCGTCGGGTCGGCGCTCTGGTGCTTCGCGTTTGCGGGCATCGGTTGGGCCGCCGGTGCAAACTGGGAGAGCTTCCACAGCGCGTTCCGCTACGCCGACGTCGCCGTCGCCCTGCTCGTCGTCTCGGTCGTGGCCTGGCTCGGCTGGCGCTTCTGGCAAAAACGCCGGATCACGGGCGAGACCTGATCCACGGCGAGCACTTCGCCCTGCACGTCGAGATGCCGCACTCGTGTGACACCGAGGTTTTCCCTGCACGTGGGGGCCGTGTGGGGCGGTCGCTCGGTACACTTCGCTCCTTATGATCCCGCTAGTCGATGTCAAGGCGCAGTACGAGCCGCTGATCCCCGCACTCAAGGAGCGTTTCGCAGAGGTTCTCGAATCGGGCCGCTTCATCTTCGGTCCCGAGGTCGAGGCGTTCGAGCGCGAGTCGGCTGCCTATCTCGACGTTCCCTACGCGATCGGCGTCGCGAACGGCACCGACGCACTGGTTCTCTCGCTCGAGGCGATGGGCATCGGCCCGGGCGACGAGGTCATCTGCCCCTCGTTCACGTTCTATGCGACGGCCGAGGCGATTGCCCGTGTCGGCGCGACGCCGGTGTTTGCCGACATCGACCCCGTCACGCTCAACCTCGATCCCGAGGATGTGGCAGCGCGCATCACGCCGAGAACGAAGGCGATCATGCCTGTCCATCTTCTCGGCCGACCTGCTCCGCTCGTCGCGCTCGAGAGCCTCGGCCTGCCGTTGATCGAGGATGCGGCGCAGGCCTTTGGCGCCGAGGGTGTTGCGAGCACCGGCGTCTGCTCGACCTTCAGCTTCTTTCCGACCAAGAACCTGTTCGCACTCGGCGACGGAGGCCTTGTCGCGTGTCGCGACGACGCGGTTGCGGAGCGTGTCAGGATGCTGCGCTTCCACGGGTCCCGGGACAAGCAGACCTTCGAGCTCGTCGGCACGAACTCGCGGCTCGATGCGATCCAGGCCGCAGCCCTGCGTGTCTTCCTGCCGGAGCTCGAAGGGTGGAACAGGGGCCGCCGCGAAGGAGCAGCACGCTACGCGGAGCTGGGTCTCGGCGACGTCGTCGGGCTGCCGCTCGACGAGCCGGGCCACGTCTACCACATCTATGTCGTGCGTACTCCCGACCGTGCCCGGATCGCCGCAGCGCTGAAGGAGGCCGGCATTGCCTCGGCGTCGTACTACGTGACGCCCTTGCATCTGCAGCCGGCGATGCGGTACCTCGGCTACGGGCCGGGCTCGTTTCCCGAGACGGAACGGGCTGCGGCAGACAACCTCGCGCTCCCGATGTGGGGCTGCATCGGAGCCGACGTGCAGGAGCGGGTCGTCTCGACAGTCCGTGCCGCAGTGGCCATGGCGGCAGCATGAGCAGCCGGAACGCGAGGTAGCGTTCTCGTGCCAGTGCTCCGAGCCACCGTGCCGCAGTGAGATCTCCGTTCAATCGCCATGCGCTATGGCAACTCGGTGCCGACGCTTCGATCATCGCTGCCGCGTGGACGTTGGCCTGGCTACTTCGATTCGATCAGGGGCGGCCGGTCTACTATGAGCGGTACCTCGACTGGCAGATCATCCTGCTCGTCGTCGGGATTCAGCTGACCGTCTTTGCGCTCGCCGGCTTCTACAACCGATGGTGGCGATACGTCTCGACGCGTGACATGTGGGCGGCGCTGCGCGGGGTCTGCCTGGCATCGCTCGCCACGTTCCTGATCTTCACGCTCTTCGAGTTTCACCCGGCGCGGGTGCCGAAGGGCGTCTGGTTCATCGACCTGCTTCTCTGTCTCGCGTTCGTCGCCGGTTCGCGTCTCCTCGCCCGCACCCTGATAGAACGGCCGTTGCCCGGGCAGGTCGTGGCACGCGGGAAGGAGGCGATCATCGTCGGGGCCGGTGACGCAGCGCACCTCGTGATCAAGGAGATGTTGCGTAATCCCCGGCTCGGCTATACGCCAATCGGGATCGTGGACGACGACCCGCGCAAGCGCAATCTGCGTCTGCACGGGATCAGGGTTCTCGGTACGACGGCCGACCTTCCGATGGTGATTCGCGACCGGCGACCGGACGAGGTGCTGATTGCGATGCCGTCGGCCTCGGGCGAGATGCGTGGCCGCTTCGTCGAAGCGGCAAGAGCTGCCGGAGTTCCGGTCAAAACGCTTCCAGGGTTGACGGAGCTCGTCAGCGGCGGCTCCGGCCTCGCGACACAGCTGCGGCCCGTGGAGGTCGAGGACGTCCTCGGACGGGAGCCCGTCGAGGTCGATCTCGACGCGATCGCCGGCTACGTCGCCGGTGAGGTGGTGATGGTCACGGGCGCGGGTGGTTCGATCGGGTCAGAGCTCTGTCGGCAGCTCTCCCTGCTCGGGCCGTCACGACTCGTCCTGGTAGACAACTCGGAGCCCGCGCTCTTCGAGATCGACCGGCAACTTGCGCGGGAGCGCGGATTTGGTGATGGCGTCGCCGTCGTCGCGGATGTCAAGGACGGCTTCAGGATGCGCCAGGTGTTCGAGAGCCACCGGCCGGGCGTGATCTTTCATGCGGCCGCGTACAAGCACGTGGCGATGATGGAGATGAATCCGCTCGAGGCGGTCCGGAACAACACGCTCGGGACGCGCACGGTTGCGGATGCCGCCGTCGAGTTCGGCGCAAAACGTTTCGTGCTCGTCTCGACGGACAAGGCGGCAAATCCACAGACGATCATGGGGCAGTCGAAGGCCCTCTGTGAGTGGATCGTCGAGACGTGGGGGCACCGGCCAGACGTTTCGACACGGTTTGTCGCCGTGCGGTTCGGGAACGTGCTCGGCTCGTCCGGCTCCGTGATCCCGATCTTCCGCAGACAGATTGCGAGGGGCGGCCCGGTGACGGTGACGCACCCCGAGATGACGCGGTTTTTCATGACGATCCCGGAGGCGGTGCAGCTCGTCGTCCAGGCTGGCGCTATCGCCGAGCGCGGGCAGGTCTACGTGCTCGACATGGGAGACCCCGTGCGCATCATGGATCTGGCGGAGAACATGATTCGCCTCTCCGGGAAGGAGCCGGGGAGCGAGATCGCGATCGAGGTGATCGGCTCGGCACCCGGCGAGAAGCTGCACGAGGTGCTCGTCGGTGACGGCGAGGTGGTGTCGTCGAGCCTGCATCCAAAGATCCAGCGCATCGAGCGACCGCCCGTTGAGGCAGCGTGGCTCGACGAGGAGCTGGCGGTGCTCGAGCGGTTCGTCGGCGAGGGCAACGTGGTCGAGCTCGTCGGAGCGTTGAGCCGGATTTTTGCTGATCCTCGAAAGGTCGCCACTGCCGTAGTGCCAGGCTCCGGCCAGTAGCCCGAGCCCCGGGGTTCGGGCTGGATTCACGCTCGGAGCGCGGAGAGCAGCAGGTCGAGCATCAGCTCCGGGTTGCGCTGCTCGACGGCGGTGCCCTCCGTTTTCTTTGTCACCACGAGCGCTCCGGCATCCTTCAGCTCGGCCATCCGGCCCGTGGCTATGAGACCCTCGTCCACCGCGCCGAGCCTGCCTGCAAACGTCGTCCACACGGGCGTGCCGAGTGCGACGGCCTCCCGGTTCATCGTGCCGCCGGCGGAGATGACGAGATCGGCGAGCGCGATCAGGCTCTGTGCGTCGATCGCGTGCTCGGGCACGACGAGCGACGGCAGAGTCGTCCCTCTGAGGCCGTCTCGCTGTGCGAGGGTGCGCGGCAGGACGACGGCCTGCACGCCGGCGTCGCTGCCGAGTCGTTCGAGCACGTCCGTGAACAGAGGGTTGCCGTGGCGGTGGTAGAGCGAGACCTCCGGAGGAGTGCGTACGACCGCAAGCACCCGGGTCGGGTCGAGGCCGAGCACGTCGAGCACGCTGCGGTCGGGAGAGAAGCCGGAGAGATAGTACTCCTCCTTCAACCCCGGGTAGCGGCGCACCTTGGTTGCTTTTGCACCGAGCCGCGCGAGGCGGTCTTGGGGAATCGCGTCTGGCGCAACGACCCGTGTGGCCGCGTGCGAGCCGAGCGTGTGCTGGACGCGCGCGAACTCGTAGTCGTAGGCGTAGGCCGAGGGCACACCGAGCGAGCGAGCCGCGAGCGGAAGCTCGTGCGAGGCATGTGAGATGGCGAGGTCGAACCGTTGCGGGCGGGCCCAGTTGCGCAGCGCTCCGAGGCGTGAGCCCATGGCACGGGCTTTCCCGAGGCGGCTCGCGCCACCATGTGGGGGCCCGACGATATCGTGCTCGATCCCGGCTGCATCGAGCAGTTCGAGCGTCTGGGCAAAGTCGCGTGCCGAGACGTGGACAGCGTGGCCCCGTTGCTCGAGCAGCCGGATCAGCGGCCGGAAGAACGGCACGTGCGGTGAGTTCGTCATATCGATCCAGACCTTCATGCTCCGACCGTATCGTGTCGCACGGTCGCTGTTCCTGCACGGTGCTCGGGAGTGGGCCATTGCAGCACTCGCCGAAATCACGATCCTGGGATAAGCTTCGCTTATGGACACGCGCCAGCTTGCTGCATTCTGTGCCGTCGTCGAGCGGCGGAGCTTCTCGCAGGCTGCAGAGCGGCTCGGCGTCACGCAGCCGGCCGTGTCGCTGCAGGTGCGGTCGCTCGAAAAGCGGCTCGGGATGCAGCTCCTCGACCGTTCGGGCCGTCGCGTGGAGCCGACCGAGGCCGGGCTGCGGCTGTTCAGCAGCGCCCAAAGGCTCCTTCAGCTCGAGGAGCAGATGCTCGACGAGCTCTCGTCCGAGAGTGCGGGGGCTCTGGCGGGAGAGCTCTCGATCGGAGCCTCGACGGGTCCCGCCGCCGTAGCCGTCCCACTTCTGCTTTGTGAGTTCCAGCAGCATCATCCCGATCTCAGGGTCGCGCTCGAGGTGCACGACACCCAGACCGTGGTCGATCTCGTGGCCAACCGGGAGCTCGAGCTCGGCATCGTCGGAGCCGCACGGCGTCATCGCGCGGTGAGCTTCGAGCCGATTCTGGAGGACGAGGTCATTCTCATCTGCCTCCCCGACCACCCGTTTGCCGGCCGCACGGTCGGGATCGACGAGATCCGGGCCGAGACGTTGATCGTGATGCAGGAAGGCGCCGGTGTGAGGCAGGTCGTCGAGGACGAGCTACGGGAGCGGGGCATTCGCCTGCTCGAGCTTGCGACGTCGCTCGAGCTGGGCCTCCAGGAATCGGTTCGCAGCGCCGTTCAGGCGGGGTATGGCATCACGTTCATCTCGCGGACGGCGGTCGAGTCCGACCTCGCCGCAGGCACGCTTGCGGAGGCGCGGCTCGAGGGAATGAACGCAACCCGCGAGATCTCGCTCGTACGCGCATCCGGGCGGGTGTCAACGCGGGCTGCCACCGAGTTCGTTGCCTTCGTGCGGGCACGAAGCGCCTGAGGTGGCGGTCGAAAGCCACCAGGGACACGACCCCGCTGATCTGCTGCACCGGGTCATCTTTCCGCAGCACAGAGGTGGGTTGGACTCTCGCTGAGATAAGTTTCTGTAATGCAACGAATAACAAACAGTGGTATGCTTGGCCGATGCGGCCCCCGGATCGATTTGACGTGCTCGTGATTGGCAGTGGTGCCTCGGGACTCGCGGCCGCTGTCGCGGCGGAGCGGGCGGGAGCGAATGTCGCTCTGGCGACCAAGGGCTCGATCCAGGCCAATAACTCGTCCAAGGCACAGGGTGGGATCCAGGCGGCGTTTGCCGACGACGACTCGCCGGAGCTTCATGCCGCGGACGTGATGCGCTCGTCGCACGAGACAGCCGACCCACGGCTCGTCGAGATCCTCACCGGGGATGCGCGATCGGCAATCCACTGGCTGGAGGAGCTCGGCTGTGCGTTCACACGGGAAGACGGCGGCTACCGCCTTGCGCGTTGCGGCGGAGCTTCCCGCAGGCGCCTGCTCCAGGTCGGTGACCGCACCGGCCACGCAATCACGAAGGCGTTGCGCGACGCCCACGAGGGGGGCAACGCCCTGACCTTTCCCGACCATGCGCTTGCCGCGCTCGAGCCAACCGCTTCGGGGTGGCGCGCCTCCTTCGAGGTGAAGAACGGCGACCCGGTAGCGATCGATGCGGGCACCGTCGTCCTTGCGGCCGGCGGCCGGTGCTTCGCAGAGGCAAAGCGGCGCCAGGAGCTCTCCACGAACCACCCGAATGCGACCGGAGAGGTAACCGGGATCGCACTCGACCTCGGCGCGGAGGCACGTGACCTCGACGCGCTGCAGTACCACCCGAACGGCGGCGCCTGGCCCGTCACGATGCAGGGCTACTCGATCCCCGAGACGACGCGCGCCTACGGCGCAGTGCTCCTGAACGCGAACGGCGAGGAGTTCACCGACTCGCTCGGGCTACGGGATGTCGTTTCGCAGGCGATCTTCGACGAGGTGACGGCAGGGCGCGGCGTCGAGACCGAGGACGGCCGTCCCGCGGTCTACCTCGACACGACCCGGATCCCGGAGGCCGACGCGGACATTTCGCTGCCGTACATGCTGCGGCGCTACCGCGGCGCCGGCATCGACCCGCTCACCGAACCACTTCTCACCTATCCCGTCCTCCACTACCAAAACGGCGGCCTCGTGATCGACGAGCACGCCGAGACCACGCTCGAGGGTCTGTACGCCTGCGGCGAGATCGCCGGCGGCACCCACGGGCGCAACCGCATGATGGGCAACTCGCTGCTCGAGTGCGTCGTCTTCGGACGTCGCGCGGGACGGGCAGCCTCAGAGAAAGCGAGCGTATGAGCACGATCACCACCACCGATCTCGAAGGAGCCGTCGAGGATGCCGCCGCGCACCTCTACGTCTGGGCGTTGAAGGACATCCCGCAGGACCTCCGCGATGCACTCGCGGATGCACGCGACCGCGAGACCTCGAAGACGGGGATCCGGATTCTCGAGACGATCCATCGGAACGTCTCGATCGCGGACGAGCAGAAGAACCTCGTCTGTCAGGACACCGGGATCGCCGTCTATACGTGCCGCGTGGGCGAGCATTTCCCGCTCCACCCGACCCGCATCTACGCGGCTCTCAAGGCGGGGACGGCGCGCGCGACGGTCGAGCATCCGTTGCGCTCGAATGCGGTGCACGTGTTGACGCGCGAGAACACCGGCCCGAATGTCGGCTACCGGTTGCCCATCGTCCACTGGGACTTCATCCCCGACTGGGACGGCCTCGACGTCAAGTGTGTTCCCAAGGGCTCTGGCTCCGAGAACATGAGCTTCCTCAAGATGTGCGTGCCTGCCGACGGTGTCGTCGGGATCAAGAAGTTCGTGCTCGAGTCGATCGTTGACGCAGGCGGCAAGCCGTGCCCTCCCGGCATCGTCGGCGTCGGCATCGGCGGCTCCGCCGACTACGCGATGTACCTGGCCAAGGAAGCGATCGCGCGGCCGGTCGGCACGCGCAACTCCGATCCGCTCGTGGCACAACTCGAGGACGAGTTGTACGGCCTCCTCAACGAGACGGGCATCGGCCCGATGGGGCTCGGTGGCGACGTGACGGTCTTGCAGTGCCACATCGAGCACGCCGACACCCACATGACCCTCAATCCGGTCGCGGTCAACTACCAGTGCTGGGCGGCGAGGCGCGCCTCGGCCCACATCGCCGCCGACGGCACGATCGACTTCGACAGGGAGTTCTAGACCATGGCCCATCACGAGATCACCTTTCCGATCACCGATCCGGCAGACATCCTCAAGCTCCGTGCCGGCGACGAGGTCACGGTGCAGGGCCGCATCATCGGTATCCGCGACCGCACCCAGATCCGCATCTTCGACCAGGGAGTCGAGCCGCCGATGGATCTGTCGGGTGCGTTTCTGCTCCACACCGCGCCGGGCGTGCGCAAGGTGTCCACCGACGCCGAGGGCAGAGGAACGTACGAGAAGGTCTGTATCGGTACGACGACGAGTGCCCGCATGGTGCGCTTCACCGAGGGGCTTGGCGAGCAGTACGGCGTCCGGGCAATCTGCGGCAAGGGGGGCTTTCCCGATGTCGCGATCGAGCCGATGCAGCGCCTCGGGATGGTCTACTTCGCGATCGTCGGTGGTGCTGCGGCACTCGAGACGACGCAGATCGAGGAGATCGAGGAGGTGCTCTGGGAAGAGTTGATGCCGGAGTGCCTGTGGAAGTTCCGCGTCAGGGACTTCGGGCCGCTGATCGTCGGCATCGACGCCCACGGCAACTCGCTCTACCACGACGTCCAGGCCCGTGCCCACGAAAAACTGAAGGAGCTCTATGCCCGACTTTAGCGATGGTTGGCTGGGTGTCCCCTCTCGTCCGGGCAAGCCCCGGCAGAACGGGCTGACCCACGTGATGGACAAGGGACTGAACATTCGTGACATCGAGGGGATGTTCGACACGGCCGGCGACTTCGTGGACATCGTCAAGTTCGGCTGGGGCACGAGTTACGTGACGAACAATCTCGAGAAGAAGATCGCGCTCTACCGGAGCCTCGACACGCCCGTCGTCTGCGGAGGAACGCTCTTCGAGGCCGTCTACGCAAAGGGCAAGATCGACGATTTCAAGGCGTGGCTCACCGACCACCGGTTTGCGCATGTCGAGATTTCGGACGGCACGATCGAGATCCCGCGCGAGGAGAAGCTCGAGTTGATCCGCGACTTCGCACGCGACTTCGTGGTGCTCTCCGAGGTCGGATCGAAGGACTCCGACGTCGTCTACGCCCCGTATCAGTGGGTCGAGTGGATCAAGGAGGAGCTCGAGGCGGGTGCCTGGAAGGTGATCACCGAGGCACGCGAGGGTGGCACTGCGGGCATCTTTCGCAAGGACGGCGACATGCGGACGGGTCTGATCGACGAGATCGTGCACGGCGTCGCGCTCGAAGACCTGATCTTCGAGGCGCCGACCAAGGCCTCACAGGCATGGTTTGTGAAGCAGTTCGGGCCAAACGTCAACCTCGGCAACATTCCTCCCGACGAGGTGATTCCGCTCGAAACCCTGCGTCTTGGTCTGCGTGGCGACACGTTGAAGGAGATTCTGCTTCCGGCGCAAGAGCAATCGGTCTAGACCTTTTATGGACTGGAAGCTGTCACTTGCCGGTCTGCTGATCGGCCTACTCGTCGGGATGACCGGCATGGGCGGCGGCTCGCTGATGACGCCGATGCTGATCCTCGTGTTCGGCTTCCAGCCGACGGTGGCGATCGGCACGGACATCCTGCACGGGGCCATCTTCAAGTCGTTCGGCGCCGTCCGGCACCGCCAACTCGGGCATGTTCACGCCCGGCTCGCGATGTGGATGCTCGTGGGATCGATCCCGGCATCGCTCGTCGGAGTGGCGCTCTCGGCCGCTCTCTCGCGCAGGTACGGGGGCGGCTACGAAAGCGTGGCGCAGAAGGCTCTCGCAGTCGCGCTCGTGGTCGGTGGGATTGGCTTCTTCGTCAAAGCGTTCGTGCGGCCCCACGGAAGCGACGCACCGTTCATCCTTGCGCGGCGCGATCGTTGTATTGCCGTCGTGCTCGGAGTCTTCGGTGGCTTCATCGTGGGGCTGACCTCTGTCGGGTCCGGGACGTTCTTTGGCCTCGTGATGATGATTGCCTTTCCCCTCACCGCGGCGAAGATCGTGGGAACGGATCTCTTTCAGGCAGCACTTCTGCTGTGGGTAGCCGGCTTCGGTCACTTCGTCACCGGCAGCGTCGATCTTCATGCGACGGGGTGGCTGCTGATCGGCTCCATCCCCGGAGTGCTGCTCGGAAGCCAGCTGACAGTCAAGCTCCCCGACCGCGCATTGCGCGTGGCGCTTGCGCTCGTCCTCTCGCTCTCCGGTGTCAAGCTCCTCAATCCACCGGGCGCAAACGTGTTCATTGTCGGGGTCGTCGGACTCGCCCTCACCGTCGGGATCGGCCTCGCCACACAACGGCATGCTCGTCGCGGGCCCGTGCCTGGGTCAGAGCCGACTACGGGGCCCGGGCCGGTATGACCTGGCCCGCAGGTCTCCCGGTGATCGGGGTGCGGATAGCCCGACCCACCGACCGCCTCGACGAGGTCGTCGAGTTCTACACCCGGGGTATAGGCCTCGTCGAGATCGGACGCTTCGAGGGCCACTCGGGCTATGACGGCGTCATGCTCGGGCTCCCCGGCAGCGACTATCACCTCGAGTTCACCTCGCACGAGGACGGAAGTCCCTGCCCTGCGCCGAGCGTTGACAACCTTCTCGTGCTCTACGTCGAGTCGGAACCGGCGGCGGAGATCGTTGCAGGCCGACTTTCGGATCTCGGCTATTCCGATGTCGAGCCGGAGAACCCCTACTGGGACGGGCGCAGCATCACGATCGCGGATCCCGACGGCTGGCGCGTCGTCCTCGACTGGGGCCTCGCCGAGTCGTAGCCTTGCGGACGAACGGTGACAGGCTTCAGCCTGTCTCCGGGGTCTCGCGTGCGCTATGAAGCGGCGCGGCCGGCCGCGGCCGGCGGCAGCGGACAGCTCGTGAACGGCCGTCCCGTCACGACGTACCCGATCCTGTACACGGTGCAGCCTGCACAGAACCCGGTCACCGCAGCGAGCAGCGCCAGCGCAGCGACGATGCCCCCGAGGGCTGCGCCGACGGTGGTCCAGCCGCCGAGGTACGCGAGCGATGCCACCGAGAGGAACCCCAACCCGACCATGTTCGCGAACCGCGGTGGTCGGCTGTCCTCGATCGGCCCCTCACCAAACCGGGGCTGAAGCACCTCGAAGTAGAAGACGCACGCGACGCACCACCGCCGGCCGAGCGTGAGCCCGAGGGCGAGTTGCAGAGCGAGCAATGCGAGTAACACCCACCAGCCGGTCAGCACGGCGACGAGCGCCACGGCGCCGACCACCGTTTGATTCGTCCGCGGGGCCCGCGCGTCGATCACTCGGGTATCGCGATAGGGGTCCGCTCGACGCTCGATCGGTCGCTTCATTCCGGAAAGTATTGCAGGTCGCGGGCTATACTCGTCGATCGTGATCCCTGATGCGCCGTCGTCCGGCTACACGGTCTGGTTCACCGGTCTTTCGGGCGCCGGGAAGACGACCGTTTCACGTTTGGTCGCCGCAGAGCTCGCTCGAAGCGGAGTCCACGTTGAGGTGCTCGACGGAGACGTCGTCCGGACTCATCTTTCGAAGGGCCTCGGGTTCTCGAAAGAGGACCGCGACACGAACATCGAGCGAATCGGATGGGTCGCGTCTCGACTGGCCCGTGCCGGGACAGCGGTCGTCGTGGCCGCGATTTCTCCTTACGAGGCGTCAAGGCGGCGTGCCCGCGAGCTGACCGAGGCGTTCGCGCCATTCCTCGAGGTGCACGTTCGTGCCTCGGTCGAAGAGTGCGCTCGACGCGATCCCAAAGGGCTGTACGCGCGCGCGCTCGCCGGCGAACTGGCGGACTTCACCGGGGTGTCGGCTCCGTACGAAGAGCCGTTGACTCCAGAGCTCATGCTCGACACCGAACTCGATGAGCCGGAAGCGAGCGCAGGACGCGTGATCAAGATGCTCGGCGCCAGGGGGCTCTTCCGTTGACCGGCCCGCCACTCTTCGTCCTCGGCGTTCGGCGGTCGGGGACAACGCTGCTCCGGGTGATGCTCGACCGGAATTCGGAGCTCGCTGTTCCGGACGAGTCGTACTTCATTCCACAGCTCGTCCACCGTCATCCTCGGCGGGTCGACCCCGTCTCCTTCCTCGCCGACGTCCGGCGCCTGCCGACTCTCGTCGAGTGGAATCTCTTGGCAGACGCGGTGGAAGAGCGGCTCCGCCCTGGCATGACGCCAGGGGAGGCTATCGGCGCTGTGTTCGCCGCCTACGCAGGCCTCCGCGGCAAGTCGCGGTGGGGTGACAAGACGCCGCTGTACATGCAGTACCTACCGCTCCTCGAGCGCACGTTTCCGGATGCGCGTTTTGTCCATCTCGTGCGCGACGGCCGTGACGCAGCTGTCTCGTTCCTCTCCGTGCCACGCGGCATCATGACCGAGGGTTGGGGTCACCCAACTGACGCAGCCGGCTTCGCCCGGCTCTGGCGCACCGAGGTGAGTGCCGCTCGTGCTCTCGGTCGCAGGGTCGGCGTCGGCCGCTACCTCGAGGTCATGTACGACGATCTCGTCGGGGAGCCGACGGAGGCACTCCGGCGCGTTTGCGCCTTCTCGGGTCTGGAATACCAGTCGGACATGCTCGACTTCGTCGGTCGCTCCGACTCGGCGCGCAAACCGCACCAGCAACGTCTGAACCAGCGTCTGACGCCGGGCGTCCGTGATTGGCGCACCGAGATGACGCCCGCTGACGTGGCCTCGTTCGAGGCTGTCGCCGGCGGTTTGCTCGCCAAGCTCGGGTACGAGTCAGGGTTCGCCGGAGACCCCTCGAGGGGTGAGCGACTGCGGCTCGCGGCATACAGGGCACAGACTGCGGCGTGGCACGGAGTGGGGTACGCAATGCAGCGCTCGCCGCTTTGGCGCCGTCGGCACCCGTGCGTCGCCTGAGCGCTGGTGGTCTCTCCCGGAGCGACCGCTATGGCGGGCCGTCCACGCCACGAAAGGAGATGAGAATGCCATTGAGGGTGAAGTAGTACGCGCGCTCGGTTGCGATTCCCGGCGAGTACTTCCCGATCGGAAAGCGCCAGACGACCCGGCCGTTGTCGGCCCGGGCGGCGTACGTCTTCTGCTCGAGCGTCGAGAAGAACACGAGGTCACCCACGAGCACGGGCCCACCGAGGATCCGCCCGCCGACCCGCGCTTGCCAGAGCTCCTCCCCGTCCGTCTTCCGGTACGCGTGCAGGGCACCGTCGAAGCCGCCGACGAAGATCCGGTCGGCGCCGATCGCAGGCGTCGAGTACCCCAACGCATTGATTCTTTGCTTCCACTCGATCCTGCCGGTCCGCGCGTCGAGGGCGACGATGAGACCCGAGCGGGCGATCGTGTAGAGCCGTCGACCGTCCGTCGATGCGCTCGCGTAGAAGCTCTCGTACCGGAGCGCATCCCGCTTCACGTAGGTGACCCAGAGCTTCGAGCCGTCTCGCGCCCGCAGGCAGAGGATCGACCCGGCGTACGTCGTGATGTACACGCGTCCCGCAGCGAGCGAGGGGCTGGAATTGATGCGCCCGCCGGTGTCGTAGACCCAGCGGATCTTTCCGGTCGCCGTCTCGACGGCGAAGAGGCGCCCGTCGGTCGCCCCGAAGTAAGCGACGCCGTCGACCGTGGCCGGCGACGACTCGACCTTCGCCCTGGTGCGTAGCTGCCACACGAGCTTGCCGGTGCGGCGGCTGAGGGCGCTGATCGATCCGTCGTGGGAGCTGACGATCAGATGAGGGCCGGCGATGGCCGGGGTCGACGGTTTGCTTGCGTTGCTGCGCCGCCGCCAGAGGACCTTCCCCGAGTCGGCTGCGACGGCCCACGTGTCACCGCGGCCGGTATTGACGTAGAGGACGCCGTCGCAGTAGCTCGGCGGGTACTCGACGTAGGACTTGAGCCCCCGAGCCCATATCGGCGGTCGAGCCGGTATGCCAAGTTGGATCGCAGGCCTGGCGAGGCTCCGCGTGGGACCGCCGCCGAACATCTTCCAGCACCGTCGGTCGACATCAGTCGTCGAGGGCGCCGGCTTGACCGGCTCGGGCGTCGGCGTCGTCGGTACCACGACGGATATGTCTGTCGGAGCGGTTTCGAGCCCTCCGGGGGAGGGTGGCCGGTTGGCGACGATGAGGACGGCGACCACGAGCCCGAGGGCGAGCGCCAGGACGACGGCGGCGATGATGAGAAGACGCTTTCGCATCGTTGCGGCCACGGCGAGGGCCGTGCCCAGTATGCCAGCGGAGGCGGGATGACAGGCTGCGGCTGCTTTCAGCGTTTCGCCGGCGACGGCGCATCGTTGGTGGCATCGCTGGTTGGACGCGAGACGGGCTGGGGGCCACGGCTTGTTGGGGGCGCGACCGGTTTCCCCCATTCGACCGTCTCGAAGGTCTTGAAGCGGGCCGGTCTCTCACGGCCGCCGCGACCCGGACGGGAGCCGATCCGCCGGTACGAGTGGCCCTGCCCCGGCGATCTCCTCCACATGGACGTGAGCGAGTACGTTCGTTTCAAGCAGCCCGGCCACCGCGTCACCGGCGACCGACGCTCCCAGGGCCACACCCCCGACGGACTCGATCACGTGCACGCCGTGATCGACGACCGCTCCCGGCTCGCCTACGCCGAAGTCGTCGACGACGCAGAGGCAGAGACCTCGACCCGGTTTCTGGAGCGAGCACTCGACTTCTACGCTGCCCACGGGATCAGCGTCCGGCGGGTGATGACAGATAACGCCTGGGCCTACACCCGTGACGCCGCCTCCCCAGCTCACTCGCAGGCAAGCCGCCGATAAGCCGCGTTCACAACGTGTGTGGGTAGGACATCTAGAATGACCGACCCGTGGCGCGATACGCCCCAGCCGCTCTCGTCGCGGCCTTGCTCCTTGCGACGGCGTTGGCGTTCGCGTACACGGAGAAGCTGAAGCTGACGCCGAGCCCGATCCTCGGCACACGGGTCGTCAAGGTGTTCTCGCCGGTCTGCGAATGCGAGACCGACGCTGCCACGATCTCGTTTCGCCTCCGCAAGAGCGACCGGATCACGGTCGACATGATCGACGGGGACGGGAACAGTGTGCGCACGCTCGTCGACGAGCGCCCGACTCCGGCGGGACGAGTGACCATCTCCTGGGACGGCCGTGACGATAGCGCGGGTCTCGTTCCCGAGGGCTCCTACAAGCCGCGCGTCCACATGGCGAGGCAGCGGCGAACGATAGTGCTTCCCAACTCGATTCGTGTTGACGTGACGCCACCACGGATCGAGCTCGTCTCCCTCTTTCCGCGGGTCTTCTCGCCGGACGGGAACCGGCGTGCAGACAAGGTCGTGGCGCGCTACCGGGTCGACGAGGAGGCCGGGGCTCTGCTCTACGTCGATGCGGAGCAACGCGTGCGCAAGCGGGGACAAAGGACGAGCGGTCGGATCGAGTGGTTTGGCCGGGTTGACGGCGAACCGATGCCACCCGGCGTCTATCAGATCAGCCTTGCAGCGCGAGATGTCGCCGGGAATCTCGGCCCGCCCACGCCGGAGAAGGCGGTCGTGATCCGCTACGTCGCACTCGGGCGGGAACGGATCGAGGCCGTCGCCGGCACCCGGTTCGCAGTTCTCGTGCTCACCGACGCAGCGAAGGTGGAGTGGCGTCTGGGCAAGCGAACAGGCGTCGCTCGTCCCGGAACGCTCCGACTTCGTGCCCCGCTGCAGCCCGGCCGCTTTACCTTGACCGTCACGGCAAACGGATTCAGCGATCGCGCCGCCGTCTTCGTCCGGAGACCGAAGCCGTGAGCCTGGTCGCGCAGATCGCTGGTCCGATCGGCTGCGCGGGGTTGGCCCTGCTCTTCGTCGCCACCCGCCGGAGTCTTCGCATCGTCGGCCTCGCTGCCTGGGCCCTCGGGCTCGCTGGACTGGCGCTCTATCTCGTCCCCGACGTCAGCAGGACGCTCCTCCTCGCCGGGGCAGCCGGAGGCTTCGTTGTGGTCACGACGCTGGCCTTCGTTCTCAGCCGGTACCCGTACGCGCTCGCCTTCCTGACACTCATCTGCATTCCCATGAGGTTGCCGGTCGACATCGGCTCGGAGCGGGCCAACCTGCTCTTGCCGCTCTACGGTGTCGTGGCAGCGCTTGCGCTGGCCCTCGGGTGGCGACTGATCACCGGCGATACCCGCTCCCGAGAGTTCGGGCCGATCGCCTGGCCGCTCGCCGCCTTCGTCTTCTGGCTCGGCCTCTCGCTCGCATGGACGCTCGACCTGAAGAAGGGCGCCATCTTCCTGGCCGCCTTCGTGCTGCCGTTCGGCCTGCTTGCGCTCGGATTCGCCCGGCTTCCGTGGCGGGGTCGCTGGCTCACCTGGCTGTGGGGCGGACTCGTCGTGACCGCTCTCGCCTACGCCGCTGTCGGGAGCTACCAGTGGGTGACGCAAGACGTCTTCTGGAACCCCAACGTGATCGTCGGGAACGCCTACGCGCCGTTCTTCCGCGTCAACTCGGTCTTCTGGGACCCCTCGATCTATGGCCGCTACCTCGCGGTGGCGATACTCGTGACGCTGGCGGGAATCCTCCTCGGTGGCGTCTCCGGGCGTCGCAGCATCGTCCTCTACGCGGTTGTCGTGGCAACGTGGTTCGGGCTCGCCATCTCCTTCTCCCAGTCGAGCTTCGTGGCCCTCGCTGTGGGGGTGGTGGTCGCATCTGCCGTTGCTTGGGGCCGCCGGGGCGTCGTTGCACTCGTTGCGCTCGGCATGCTCACAGTCGTTGTTTCGCTGGCGATACCGCAGGTGCGCGAGGAGGTGGCCGGGAAATCGAGGGGCGGGTTGAACAAGGTGACGAGTGGCCGCTCGAATCTCGTCTCCCAGGGGATCCGGATTGCGTTCGACAACCCGGTCGCAGGCATCGGCGTCGGAGGCTTCCGACGCGCGTACGCCGCGCGAACGGGAGTGGAGGGGAACGATCCGAAGCGCGTGGCGTCCCACACGACGCCGATCACGATCGCCGCCGAGGGCGGCATCGTCGGCCTGGGCCTCCTGTGCTGGCTCATCGCCGCTTCACTCGTCGCAACGCTGATCCACCTGGGCCGCGGGTTCACGTCGCGCGCATCACTCGCTGTCGGGATCGCCCTTGTAGCGATCGTCGTGCACAGCCTCTTCTACGCCGCGTTCGTCGAGGATCCGATGACCTGGGCGCTCCTCGGGCTAGTCGGCGTGGTGTCACTGGTGCCGAAGAAGCCCGTGCGCCGGGTCGAGGAGCTCGAAACAGAATGACGACCAGGGTCAGTGGTGACGGCTCTCGCGCCCGTGAGACTATGCTCGTGCGATGATCACCGGCTGCCAGCGCGCGCTCGTTCTTGCGCCACACACCGACGACGGTGAGTTCGGTTGCGGTGGCACGACGGCTCGGCTCGTCGAGGCGGGCTGCGAGGTTCGCTATGTCGCGTTCTCGATCGCGACCCGCTCGCTGCCGCCCGGCTTCCCGCCGGACACCCTGGCACGCGAGGTGCGTGAGGCGACGGCCGAGCTCGGGATTCCCGAGTCGCACCTCACGGTGCACGACTTCGACGTCCGCACGTTTCCCGAGCGTCGTCAGGACATCCTCGAGCTGCTCGTCGCGTTGTGGGAGGAGTGGAGGCCGGACATCGTCTTCCAGCCGTCCCATCACGACGTCCACCAGGATCATCAGACGATTGCCCAGGAGGGGCTACGCGCCTTCAAGCGGACGACGATCCTCGGCTACGAGATCCCCTGGAACAACTTCGACTTCTCCTACGGCGCCTACATCGCGCTCGAGCAGCGCCACCTCGAGCGCAAGGTCGCCGCGGTGGAGTGCTACGCCTCGCAGCAGCACCGCCGTTATGCGAATGCGGAGTACATCTGGAACCTCGCCAGGGTGCACGGCGCAAACGTAAACCGGGAGCTCGCAGAGGTATTCCAGGTGTACCGCATCGTTGCGTGAGCCGGGATCCAGGCCGGCGGGGCTACGGTCGTGCGCGCAACAGCTCCTCGATCCGCGTGAGGCGCTCCCCGACCTGTTGTAACTCGGCGGTGGAGTTTTTCCCCTGTCGGATAGCCCACGCGTCCTGCTGCTCGTTGCGTGAACGGGCCACGAATGCGCCCGTGATCGAGGCGGTGATCACCGCCACGAAGCCGAGTCCGAGCAACATGACGGCCGACGCCAGGATCTGGCCTGCTCCGGTCACCGGAACGTGATCGCCGTAGCCGACCGTTGTCACCGTCTGGACGGCCCACCACAGACCGGAGTTGACTGTCGGGAAACCCGTGTGTTCTACTATCCGCATCAGCACACCGGCGACGATCGTCAAGGAGGCCGTCACGGATGCGATCACGAGCGCCGCCTTGCGCGGGCTCGACGCGTGGGAGAGCCAGCGCTCGAGTTGCTTCTCCTGCTTTGATTCATGAGCCATGCTGCTCGATTTCGCAACTGCATCGCTAACTCCTGCCGAGGCCGAGGCCGAGACGGGGCTTGTGCCAGGGTGCCGCGTCCGGTAGCGTCTCCTGCCATGTGCTGTCTCGTGCTCTTTGCAGGCCTTATTGGCCCGCGTTTTGTGCTCCTGCTCTGGTGGATCCTCGGCGACACGGTTGACGCGGCCTTCTCGAGTCTCCTCTTGCCGCTGCTCGGACTGCTGTTCCTGCCTTGGACGACGCTTGCCTATCTCGTCGCCTGGGGGCCAATGAACGGCGTTTCGGGCATCGGCTGGCTTCTCGTTGCACTCGGCCTGTTTGCCGATCTCGCCACGTACTCGTCAAAGGCCGCCAGGGAGCGCTACGCCTCGGCCTAGATGAGTGGGGTGGGATCACGCCTGTCGTTCGTCGCCCGCAATGCGCGCCAGCACGACCGCATCCACCCGTGTTCCCTCGATCTCCCAGTACGAGCGCAGCACGCCTTCCCGCTGGAATCCCGCACGCCCTGCGAGCCGTAGTGCGGCAGCATTCCCGGTGGCGACGAACACCTGCACGCGGCCGAGGCCGATAGTGGCAAATGACCAGTTGGTAAGCGCGCGGAGCGCCCCGACGGCGATCCCGCGGCCGCGTTGGGCCGGAACGACACAGCATCCGACCTCACCCACCCCGTGCTCTGTGAGCGCCAGCATCGCCTCGCCGAGGTACCTGTCGTTCCGGAGGTCGGCGATCACGAGATGGAGCAAGCTCCCCTCCCGGCGCCACTCGTCGTAGACTGCCTCGACTCCGGCACCGTCGGTTGCCGGCAAGGCCGGTACCCAGCGCGACGCGGCCGTGTCGCGCTGGAGGTCGAGCGCGGCATCGAAATCGCCCTCACGGAAGGGGCGGAGGACGAACAACGGGCCTGTGAGCGGAGGCTCCGGGTAGGGGATCGGCGTGTCGATACGCGAATCCTACGAGCCGCGCGGCTCATCTCGGCCGCATCTGGCTGACCGTCGTCTCGTGCAGGCGCCCCGTAGAGCATCACGGGACTGCAGGATCGCGTACGCTTGGTGTCCGGTCACGGCGAAGTCGTGGGCAGTGCACGAGACGAAGGGAGAGCACCCGAGATGATGAGAAGAAGACCGCTCAGGCGCGCAGCTATGGTCGGCGGAGTCGCCGTCGTCGCACACCACGCAGGCACGAAGTCTGCGGAGGGGAAGGAAGCCGAGGCGCAACAGAATCAGCAGATCGCAGACCTTCAGGCGCAGCAGGCACCGCCGGCTGCGGCTGCGCCCTCGGCCGGTGGGAATGACATGGTCACCCAGCTCGAGAACCTGAAGAAGCTGCTCGACGAGGGCGTGCTGACGCAGGCGGAATTCGACATGCAGAAGCAGAAGCTGCTTTCAGCTTCGTGAGCGGAGGGGAGTGAACAATGGCTATTGGTCCTGTACAGATGCTCGTGCTCGGATTCGCCGAGCCGAACTTCACCGGCAAGATCGCTGCCGAGCTCGATCGGCTGCGCGAGCACGAGTTCGTCAAGATCGTCGATGCACTCGTCGTGCAGAAGGACGCCGAGGGCAACATCACCGCCCTCCAGGTGAGTGACCTCAGCCAGGACGAAGCCACGGAGATGGGCGCGATCGCCGGCGCACTGGTCGGGTTCGGCGTGGGCGAGGGTGACGAGGATGCGATCGAGGCCGGAGCCGAGCTCGGCTCCGAGGCGATGGCGGACGGCCACCTGATTCCGGAGGAGGACGCCCTCTACATCGCGGATGCGATCCCGAACGACTCGACGGCAGCGATCATCCTGCTCGAGCACCTCTGGGCGATTCCGCTCCGCAACGCTATCGTCGAAGCAGGTGGTACGGCGCTTGCCGACGAGTGGATCCATGCCAGTGACCTGATTGCCATCGGCGTTGAAGCGGCCGCTGGCTAAATCAAGAGTGGAGTCCGGGGTGGTGGCTCTCTCGGCCACCCCGGGAGCCTCTTCACCCCGGCACCAAGGACACTGTGACCGATCTGGCAGACTTCACTCCCACCGATCCGGCAGCCCTTCTGCGAAGCCGGGGCTACGTGATGCTGCTCGCGCTCGGCGCGATCATCGGGATTCCGGTAGCGGTGGCTGCACTGCTCTTCCTCAAAGGTGTTGCCGAGGTGCAGCACTACGTGTACGGAACCCTTCCCGGCGAGCTCGGATTCGACACCCAACCCGCCTGGTGGTCGATTCCGTTCCTCGCTCTCAGTGGCCTGCTGGTTGCGCTGACGATCCGGTTCCTGCCGGGGACGGGCGGGCACCGGCCTGCAGAGGGATTCAAGGCGTCGGGCCCTGTCCTGCCGATCGAGCTCCCCGGCATCATCCTCGCGTCGTTGGCGGCCCTCGGTCTCGGGGTCGTGCTCGGCCCGGAGGCACCTCTGATAGCACTCGGCGGCGGCATCGGCGTTCTTGCCGTCCACCTGCTCAAGCACGATGCGCCCGAGACGGCCAGCATCGTCGTGGGTGCCGCAGGTAGCTTCGCGGCCGTCAGTGCCCTCTTCGGATCGCCCCTCGCGGGGGCTTTTCTGATGATGGAGGCCGTGGGGCTCGGCGGAGGAATGATGGGCGTCGTGCTCCTGCCGGGATTTCTCGCTGCCGGGATCGGGTCGCTCGTTTTCGTCGGGCTCAACAACTGGACGGGCATCGGCTCGTTCTCGCTCGCGATCCCGGATATCCCACCGGCCGGGAACCCGACCGGTGCCGAGTTCCTCTGGGCGATCGCGATAGGTGTCGCCGCAGCGATCATCGGCACGTGTATCCGGAGGGTCGCGTTACTGCTTCAGGGGATCATCGAGCGGCGGATGCTGCTGCTGACCCCTGTTGCGGGACTGGTCATCGGCGTCCTCGTCCTCGTCTATGTGGAAGCAACCGGGAGGAGTTCCTCCGACGTGCTCTTCTCCGGCGAGAACGCGCTTCCCTTGCTTGTCGAAAATGCTGCCGGATGGACGGTGGGCTCGCTCGTGCTGCTCTTTCTCTGCAAGGGCCTCGCCTATTCGGTGGCGCTCGGTGGGTTCCGTGGCGGGCCCATCTTCCCGGCCATGTTCATCGGGGCCGTGGGAGGCATAGCACTGTCCCATCTTCCGGGCCTGCCCATGATCGTAGGTGTCGCGCTAGGCATCGGTGCGATGACGGTTGCCATGCTGGGACTGCCGCTCGCGTCCGTCCTCCTCGTGACGCTCTTTCTTCAGGCCGACGGCCTGACCCTGATGCCGTTCGTGATCGTTGCGGTGGTCGTCTCGCATGTCGTCACCGCGCGACTCGCCCCTGCCTCTGCCCCCGCTACTGCGCTCGGGGCGCAGCCGGCTACGTCGTGACCCGCAGGCCTGCACGACGATGACGCGGACGCCGCCGGTACGCGCCGAGATGCCTGTCTGGGGCCCGAAGCGCCCCCGGTTCGGGCCCGTCCGCCTCCTGGTCTCCTGGCTGCTCGCCACGGTGGCGCTGCTCGTCGCCGTCTGGATCGTCCCCGATGCGACAGCCCTCGACTTCTCGGCCGCCTTCTTCGCGGCAGCAGTGATCGCCGTCCTGAACGCGCTCCTGCCACCGGCCGTCGCAGCTCTGCGGCTCCCGTGGATCCTCGTTGTCGGACTCCTGCTCGTCCTCGCCCTCGATGCCCTGATGCTCCTCGCCGCCGACCAGATAACGGAAGGCAACCTCTACATCGGCTCGTTCTGGGCGGCACTCCTCGTCGCTCTCGTCGCGTCGGCGGTGTCGGTCGTGCTCGACGTCGTCCTCGGAACCAACGATGACGACACCTACACGCTCCGCGTCATCCAGCGGATCGCCCGACGCTCCGGGGAGCGGGTCGAGACCGATGCCCCGGGTATCATCTATCTGGAGATCGACGGGCTGGCGCTGCCCGTCCTGCAGCGGGCGATGCGCGACGGCAATGTTCCGGTGATGGCCCGCTGGCTCGAGGACGGAGGCTACACCCTGACCGAGTGGGAGACAGATCTCTCGTCACAGACAGGAGCCTCGCAGGCCGGCATCCTGCTCGGATCGAATGACGACATCCCCGCCTTCCGTTGGGTCGAGAAGGAGACGGCGACGACGATGACGTGCTCGGCGCCCGCCGACTGCGCGGAGATCGAGCGTCGGCATGCCGGCCACGGACTGCTCGCCAACGGTGGCGCGAGCCGTGGCAACCTGCTCTCGGGAGAGGCCGAGCACGTGATCCTCACCGTCAGCCGGATGGATGCGGAGAAGGGAGCGAACCCCGGTTATGCGGCATTTCTCTCCAACGGCTTCAACGTGACGCGCGTCTTCGTGCTCTTCTTCTGGGAGGTCTTCCTCGAGATCTCTGCCTCGAGCCGCGCAAAACGGCGTAACGTCCTTCCCCGCGGCCACCGCGGCGGCTACTACCCGTTGATGCGGGGCGCGCTCTGCGTCTTTGTTCGCGACCTCATTGTCTACGGCGTTCTCGGAGACATGCTGAAGGGAAGGCCCGCGATCTACGCGACGTTCTCGAGCTACGACGAGGTTGCGCACCACTCGGGCCTCGAGCGGGCGGACACGCTAGAGGCGCTGCGCAAGCTCGACCAGCAGTTCGGCCGGATCGAGCGTGCGCGCCCGTACGCCCCGCGGCCGTATTCCATCGTCGTCCTCTCGGATCACGGTCAGACCCAGGGCGCGACATTCAAGCAGCGCAACGGCTATGGGCTCGATGAGCTCGTCGGGCGCTCGCTTGCGCGAGGCACCGTTGCCGGCGTCGTGGGCGGCGACGAACAGGGCTTCGTGGTCGGGAATGCGTTAGGCGAGGCGACCGGCAAGTCGCTGGGTGAGAAGCATGGGAAGAACGATGTCTCCGACAGGGATGTCGTCGTGATGGGGTCGGGCAACCTCGGGCTCGTCTACCTGATGGAGGAGCGCCGCCGACTGACGCTCGAGGAGATGGATGACCGTCACCCCGATCTGATCCCGACGCTTCGCAACCACCCGCATGTCGGCTGGCTGCTCGTCCGCTCGTCCGAGCACGGGCCGCTGGTACTCGGTGGCAACGGCACGCGCTACCTCGCCGACGGGCGTGTCGAGGGCGAGGATCCGCTCGCGCTCTTCTCACCTACGGCCTCACAGCACCTGCTCCGTACCGACGGGTTCACCCATGTCGCCGACATCATGATCGGCAGCTTCTACGACCCCTCCCTCGAGACGGGCTGTGCGTTCGAGGAGCTGATCTCGTTCCACGGCGGCATCGGCGGCCCGCAGACGCGACCGTTTATCCTGCACCCGACCGAGCTGGAGGTGCGATCGCCGGAGCTCATCGGTGCGGCATCTGTCCATGAGACTCTGCTCGGCTGGAGGAACGACCTCAACGGCATAGCGACCGAGGCATAGACATCCGCCATCAACGGCTCCAGGGCTGGACGCCCCGCTCGGCCGCCCCATGATCGGGGTAGCCGGCCATGTCCTTCTCTTCGCGATCATCGCCACAGCGAGTCCGCTGGCACTGACGACGACGCTCGTCGCGATCCGGAGCGATCGTCCGCGCACCAACGGCATCGCTTTCCTCGCCGGGTTCGTGCTCGGAACCTTGGCTGCCTGTGTCCTGGGCTTCTTCGTCGGTCAGGCCGCCGTCGCGCGCCTCGACTCCCATTCGACCGTCGAGGACTGGCTGACACTCCTCGTCGGTGTTGCTCTTGTCGTGGCCGGATTGTGGGAACGGCATGCCCCTCCGCGGCCCGGCGCCGAGCGTGGCGGCCGCAGCAGCTCGATCCTGGCCGACCTCAGCCGGCTGGGGCCCGTAGCGGCGGCTGCCATGGCAGGGCTGCTCGGCTTCGGAGGCCCGAAGCGGCTGGTGCTCACCCTTCTCGCGATGGCGTTGGTCACCGGAGCGGGTCTTGCTGCCGCCGAGGAGTTGGCGCTCGTCATCTTCTATGTCGCGGTTGCGACGGCACTCGTGTCGGTGCCCGTCTGTCTCGTGCTCGTAGCGGGAGAGCGTGCATCCGTGATCCTCGCGCGCGGCGAATCCTGGTTGACGGCGCATGCCGTGGAAGTCCGTGTGTGGCTCGCACTCGGCTCGGGAGCCGTGCTGACCGCAGACGGGCTCCTTCGCCTGCTCGGCTGAGCCAGGCTTCCCCGCTACCGTAGGCCTCTGGCCCGCTACCGTCGTCGTATGCGAGAGTCACGATCGGTCGTTCGCTGGCTCGTCGGCCTCGTCCACGAGGTACTTGTCCTGTACGGCCGCCTCGGTGGCTCGCAGTTCGCGGCTGCGATCTCCTATCGGGCCCTGTTCTCCCTCGTTCCCCTCGCAACGTTCCTCGCATCGATCCTTGCCTGGATGCTGGTGTCCGACCGTGTAGACCAGCAGGACATCGTGTCGGCGATCGCCGCTCAACTCGGCCTCTCGTCGCAGGGAATTGCCAGACTCAATACGCTGATCGACTCGGTTCCCTCACCCTGGAGTCTTGCCGGCCTCGTTACGCTCAGCCTCGCGCTCTGGGGGGCGACCGGGGTGATGAACGCGATGCAGAAGACGCTGGCCGTCATCTTTGACGACGGTGCCTCACGCAGTCTCCTGCGCAGAGGGGCTGTCAGCGGATTGCTCGTGTTCGGCGCGATCGACGTGATCCTCTGTGGTGTGGCGGTCTCGCTCCTCGCACACTTCACCGACACGGTGAGCCAGAGCCTCGGTGAGGCACTCGGATGGCAGCCCTTCGGCTTCGGGATCCTGCTCGGTGTCGTCGTTCCCACCGTTCTGATCTTTGCCGTCTTCGTGCTGCTCTACCGGTACCTTCCCATCCGTCGCCCCGGCTGGCGCTCTGCGCTTGCCGGTGGTGCTGCCGCAGCCGTCGGATTCCAGGCGGTACAGGCCGGCCTCGGGTGGTATCTCTCCGGGCCAGCGGACTTCACGGCGGTCTACGCGTCTGCGAGCGCGATCTTCGTCTTCCTCTTCTCCGTCTACCTGAGCGCCATAGCATTCGTTGTTTGCGCGATTCTCACGTGCGCGCTCGATCAGCGTCTCGGTGGAGGTCACGCTGCCGACGGCGGAGATGCGTTTCCGGCGAAGCTCCCGCTCGCAGAGTTCGCCTTTCCGGGCCCACTGCGAGAGAGGCTCGTTGCGGCGATCATGAACGGTCTGAAGACGACGACGACTGGCCTCTACGAGGAGTATCTTCGTGCAGGACGGGCGCTCGAGGAGGTCGGGTCACAGGCGCTCGTGATTGCTTCGGACGGCCGACCTGTGGCGATGATCGAGACGACTGCCATCGAGTTACGGAGGCTTTCCGACGTCGGACTGCAGTTCGCCATCGACGAGGGCGAAGGTTTCGAGACGCTGGAGGCGTGGCGCGAAGCCCACGTTCGGTTCTTCACCTCGGAGGAGATGGTGGCCGCCCTCGGAGAGCCTTCCGTGGCGATCGATGACGACACGATTCTCGTCTGCGAGACGTTCCGTCTTGTACAGGTCGTCGGCTAGCCGGCGGGTTGATTTTTCGGCAGTGCGTCCTTGCCGCTGGGGAGGAACGGTGGCTCGATGCGGGTGCCGGTCACCCGGGAGGAGATCTCGAATGCTCCACCAGGCGCGTGTTCATGCCTGGTTGCTGTCCTTGACCTCGGTGAATATCGCTCCCTGGGCGGCGCCGGAACCTGTAGCGCCTCCGCCGGACCCGCGCAGGACATAGGCGGCACCGACCGCGAGCACTGCACCGGCGAGCGGGCCTGCGACGTAGACCCAGTAACTCGTGAAGTCGCCGCCGGCGATATCGGGGCCGAAGGTGCGGGCCGGATTCATCGAGGCGCCGGAGATGGGACTTCCCCACAGCCCTGCGAGTGCAATGTACGCGCCGACTCCCAACGCGCCGAAGACGCCGATGCTCTGCGCACCCGATGCGGTGCCGAGGATCACGCTGACGAGCCCGAGCGTGAGGACGGCCTCCATCAGGAACGCATCGCCGGCCGAGTAGCTTGCGGCCGGGTAGGTCGAGCCGTACGTCGAGGAGACGTTGATCACCGCGTGAAGGAAGAGCGCTGCAAGGCTGGCGCCGACCAGCTGCACGATGATGTATCCCGGCACCCGACGCCGCGGGAAGTCGCCACGGAGCGTGAACGCAACCGTGACGGCTGGATTCAGGTGTGCGCCGGAGACCTTGCCCATGAACAGAATGATCGCGAGCACCATGAGACCGGGGGCAGTCACCGCTGTCGCACGGCTGATCTGGTCGGGGAATGCCTCACCCATCATCGGGCCGCCAGCAGCGACGAGGACGAGGAAGAACGTTCCCATGAGCTCCGAGCTGAGCCGACGCCATTCCTGGTGGGGGTCGTCGAAGTCTTCGAGCTTGCGATCGAGTTCGGACGTGACTGCGCTCATCGCGGTGCCTCTTTCGGAAGGGGGACATGGCCCGACGTGATTGCACCGTTGTTCGGCTTTTGCCCGTGAAAGCCTGCCATATATGCTTCCCGTTATGCGATGGATCCTCGACTACGTCCCCACGGTCTGGCTGATGATCGTGCCGGTCTGCGTCTCGTTCGGTCTCGTTGTGCTGGCCGTCTGGGCCGCTCGGCGCCTGGTGCCGGCGACACGCGACGGCTTTCACGCAGAGATCTCCGCGCCGATGCTCGGTGCCGTGGCCGCGCTGTTCGGCCTTCTTCTCGCGTTCGTGATCATCATCGGCTACGAGAACTTCCTCGCAGCGGAGGCCAACGTCAAAGCCGAGGCAGATGATCTCGCGGCGATCGTGAGAGACAGCCGGTCGTTCCCGGAGCCGGGAGGCAGCGAGGTGCGTCTCGCCGTGATCCTCTATGCGGAATCGGTGGTCAAAGACGAATGGCCGCAGCTGCGCCTAGGCAACTCGAGTAACATCACCACCAGTCGGTTCAACGACATCTTCGCAGCGTTCAGGGATATTGAACCGAGGTCGCCGCAGGCGCGATTGTTCTATGATTCCTCGGTGGAAAAGCTGAACAATTCTGTCGCCGCCCGCAGGGATCGGCTCGAGGCAGGGAAGGGTGGGGTGCCGATCGAACTTCTCGCACTGATTCTGTTCAGCAGTCTCGTGTTGATCTTCTACGCCGTCATGGTCGGATCTCCCAGCTTCTGGTTTCACGTACTCGGCCCGGCCACTATCACCGTGGTCATCGTTGCCTCGCTCATCGTCCTCATGGATCTGTCGTACCCGTTCTCGGGCGGTATCAAGCTCTCCCCTGAAGACTTCATGCTGGGCGGGTTATCAGGGCTAGTCCAGAAGCCCTGAGCCAGGACACAGACTGAGGCGCTGCAGTCGTCCTCTGGTCGCGCTAGCCTCGTTCCGATGAGCGTTCTCCACCACACCGTTCGCACGGTGACACCGTTCCACGACGTGTCGCGGAAACGACGACTGGGCAAGGTCGCCGCCTGGTTCATCGGCATCGCGGCGGTACTCGCTCTCTGTCACCTGGCAGGGTTCGGGTTGCTCGACTGGTTCGAGAACCTCTGGCAGACGATGACCGCGATCTCGCCCGGCTACATCGTCGCGGGTGTCTTCTTCCAGACGATCCAGACGTCGCTCACGGCACTTGCCTGGTACTCCGTTCTCACGGCAGCGTTCCCGGACGGAGGTGCCCGCTACCGCGACATCCTTGCCGCGTACGCTGCCGGGGTTGCGTTGAACGGCGTGTTGCCGGCGAACATAGGCTCCTTCGCCTCGCTGCTGATGTACGTGGCGCTGATCCGCGGCTCGACGTTCCCCGGCGTGATAGGTGCAACAGTCGTCCAGAAGATCTTCTTTGTCCTGATCGGCGCGTTCGTGTACGTCTACCTCTTCATCTCGGTGCCGGGCACTTTGAATCTGCAGCTCGGAATCGTGGATGCCCACCGGCTTCTCGTGCCGCTCCTGATCGTCGGCGGGGGTGTGCTGGTTGCATTGCTCGTGAAGGTCTTCTGGAGCAGGGTGAAGGGTCTCTGGGAGAAGGCGAAACAGGGTGGCTCGATCCTCGAGCACAAGCGGGATTACGTCGTCAAGGTGCTGCTGCCCTCGTTTGGCTCCTGGATAGCGAAACTTGTCGTCGTCGGCATCTTTCTTGCCGCCTACAGCATCCCGGTGACCTTTCACACGATCATGTCGGTGATCGGCGGCAACTCGCTGGCAAACCTCGTGTCGTTCACTCCGGGTGGCGTGGGAATCACGCAGGTCGTGAATAGCGTCTCGCTCGCGAGTGTCACGACCACCACCAATGCGGCTGCCTATTCGCTCGGTCAGCAGATCATCGTCACCGCCTGGAACATCACCTTTGCCACCGCCGTTGTCACCTGGGTGTTTGGCTGGACGGGTGGCAAGCAACTCGTCGGCACGTCCTACACCGGAGCGAAGGAGGAGGCGGCGGCGCAGTCGGCGGCCCGCAAGGAGCGTAAAGCCGAAAAGAAGGAGGGGAAACGGGCCGAACACGACGCAGGGCCAGGGGCTTGAAGAGAGAGTCGTCAGTGATCGGCAAGGACAGCGCAGCGGCTCGTCCCGTTGCTCCGGGCACCCCGCCTGCCGGGGGGATGTCATGGGTGCCGGGTGGCACCTTCGAGCTCGGGTCGAACGACTTCTACCCCGAGGAACGTCCCGTCCACCGGGTCACGCTGGACGGCTTCTGGATTGACGAGTATCTCGTCAGCGCGGCGGAGTTTCGTCGCTTTGTCCGCGAGACGGCCCATGTCACGGTCGCTGAACGGGCTCTCGACCCCGAGCGGTATCCCGACGCCGATCTGTCATTACTCGTGCCGGGCTCGCTCGTCTTCCGGAAGGCCGTAGGCCGGGTTGGCCTCGATGACGTTCGGAACTGGTGGGAGTACCTGCCGGGAGCGAGCTGGAAGCGGCCGGGTGGCAAGGGGACGACGATCAACGGCCGCGATCGTCATCCCGTCACACATGTCGCCTACGAGGATGCAGAAGCCTACGCCGTCTGGGCCGGGAAGGAGCTGCCGACCGAGGCGGAATGGGAGGTTGCAGCGCGTGGCGGGCTCGACGGGGCTCCGTTCACGTGGGGTGACGAGCACGAGCCCGGCGGCCGTCCGTGTGCGAACGTCTGGCAGGGCGAATTTCCGTGGCAGAACCTGAAGACGGACGGCTACGAGGGCACGTCGCCCGTCGGGTCGTTTCCGCCCAACGGCCATGGCCTCTTCGATATGGCCGGCAACGTCTGGGAGTGGACGACCGACTGGTTTCATCCGCTGCGGCCCGAGGACGCGCCCGGACCGTGTTGCATCCCGGTAAACCCGCGGGTCACGAGCAGCGAGGAGAGCTACGGGCCGGGCGAGACGATCCCGCGCAAGGTGCTCAAGGGGGGCTCGCACCTCTGCGCCCCGAACTACTGCTTCCGCTATCGCCCGGCTGCCCGCCAGGCAGAGGCGATCGACACCTCGACCTGTCACATCGGCTTCCGCTGCATCGTCCGGCTGGGTTGATCTTCCGCCCGGTTGTGGGTGACCGGTCGATGTCGTAGGGTCTAGGAGGTGGCCGCAACCCTTGCAATCTTCGCTGCGCTTCTCTTTGCCGTGGCTGCGGCGCTGCAGCAGAAGGGGGCTCTGAACCTCCCGACGATCTCCCTCGTCCACCCGGTCTCGCTCCTGCGGCTCGGCGGCCAGAAGATGTGGCTGCTCGGTACGCTGGCGTTGCTTGCCGGCTACGTCTTCCAGGCGGTCGCACTCGACAACGGTCGGCTGTCGATCGTCCAGCCGCTCATCGTCACGACGGTGGTGTTCGCGCTACCGCTCGGCTATTTCCTGACGAAGCAGCGTGTAGGCCGTCGTGAGGTGATCGGGTCGATCGTGATCATCGTCGGTCTCGCGTTGTTCATCTACTTCGGCGACCCTGCCGGAGGGAACGACACCGCACCCGGTACGCAGTGGGCGGTTGCCATCATTTTGCTCTCCGTCCTCTCGGGCGTGCTGCTCTACTTCGGTCGAGGCGGCGGGCCTTCGATGAAGGCGGGCGTGTACGGCACCGTCGCAGGGCTGATGTTCGGGCTCTCGGCCTCGCTGACGAAACCGACGCTCGACTATCTGGGCCAGAGCGTTGCCACCATGCTCTCACACTGGGAGTGTTACGCGTTCGCAGCCGCGGGGATCATCGGCTTCCTGCTGCAGCAGGTATCGCTTGGAACCGGGCGCCTTGCTCCCTCTGTTGCAACCGTGTCGGTGGCGAATCCGATCGTCGGCATCCTGATCGGGATCGTTCTTCTGAACGAGACCCTGAGCCGGCCGATGTGGCACGTCGTCGTCGCCGTCATCGGCGTCGGACTCTCGCTCGGCGGTGCCGTGATGATCTCGCTCGCACACGAGGCGGCGAAGGGCACATCGCCTGTTCCTGACGAACCGGCCGCGTAGGCGATGTGATCCAGGGTCTCGATTGCGACGGGTGGCTCTGCGCTAGGATCAAAGCCGAGCGAATGGCAATTCGTAGAGGGGTTGGCGTATGAGCTCGTATGAGAAGGAACCGAAAGTCGAGACGGGGGCCACGTCGCCTGACGGGGCGGGCCAGACGCGGGTCGGGACTCTTCCCAAGCGGGCCAGCGGCGTACTGGGCATCCAGAGCACGGTTGCCGAGCGCATGGCGCGAGGCAAAGCGATGCGCCTCAAGCTGCCACGGAGATCACATGGTGACTGGGAGCCTTCCGTTCATCGTCCCGATCCCGTAGACCTTCTCGAGGAGCAGGCCCGGACGCGTGTGCCCGAGCTCGTACCGATTCGCTACGGTCGCATGCTCGGTTCGCCGCTCACGTTCTACCGGGGTGCCGCGTACCTGATGGCATCCGACCTCGCACACACTCCCCGTACAGCACTGCACACGCAACTCTGTGGCGACGCGCATCTATCGAACTTCGGCGGTTTTGCCGCGCCAGACCGCAAGCTCATCTTCAGCATCAACGACTTCGACGAGACGCTTCCGGGTCCGTTCGAGTGGGATCTCAAGCGTCTCGTAGCGAGCTTTGCCATCCTCGGTCGCGAGCGCGGATTCGACGAGGAGCAGCGGACGACAATCGCCGTCGAGCTCGGACGGGCGTACCGGGAAAATATTCAGAGGTTCTCGTTGATGGACAACATCGAGATCTGGTATTCACGCCTCGAGATCGACGAGATTGTCGCGAGCCTTCATGCGGAGGCAATTCCGGCCGATGCCAAGTGGGAAAAACGGCTGGACGCGAACATCGCCAAGGGCCGGGCGAAGGACAGCATGAAGGCGCTCTCCAAGCTCACCACGATGGTTGACGGCGAGCCGAGGATCACGGGCGACCCGCCGCTCATCGTTCCGATCGAGGACGTTGGGGGTGGGGATCCGGAGCTGTACCACACCGTACTGCGTCATTTTCTGGCCTCGTACCAGAAGACCCTGGCCGGCGACCGCCGGAAGCTCCTCGAGCGCTACCGGTACGTGCACGCGGCGCGCAAGGTGGTTGGTGTCGGGAGTGTCGGAACACGCGCCTGGATCTGTCTGCTGCTGGGCCGGGACGAACGGGACCCGTTGTTCCTCCAGTTCAAGGAAGCACAGCCCTCGGTGCTTGAAGGGTTCCTCGGCCGCAGCGAGTTCAAGAACTGCGCCCGGCGGGTGGTGGAAGGTCAGCGCCTGACGCAGGCGGCAAGCGACATCATGCTCGGCTGGATCAGGGCTCGCGGCTTCGACGGCGTTGAGCGGGACTTCTACGTTCGTCAGCTCTGGGACTCGAAGATCTCGGCGGCAATCGAGGAGTTGCAGTTTCGCGGTACGATGAGGTACGGGCAGATCTGCGCTACCGAACTTGCCCGTGCCCACGCGCGGGCCGGCGACGGGATTGCGATCGCGAGCTATCTGGGCACGAGCGACACCTTCGATCTTGCGATGGTGCGGTTTGGTGAGGCATACGCCGACCAGAACGAGCGCGACTATGCCGCCCTGAAGACCGCGGTCGAGTCGGGCCGCGTGGTCGCAGAGTTCGGGCTGTAGGAGCTTTCGTTCTGTCTGCCAACCTGGTAAGGTGGCGCTCATGATCACGCCGTTCCTTACCAGCCGATCCTCCCTCGCAGTTGTTGTTGTGGCGGCGGCCTTGCTCGCAGCGGGTTGTGGTGGCTCGAGCGACGACAGCAGTAGTGGCGACAGTGGCGGTGGCAGTGAAGCCTCTCCGGCGAGCGCCTGGGCCGACGGCCTCTGTACGGCGATCACGGCGTGGACATCCTCGATCTCCACGATCGGAGATGCGGTCAAGGCGGGCGATCTCTCAAAGGACACGCTGACGAATGCGGTTGACACCGTGACCACCTCGACCGCGATGTTCACCTCCGACCTCAAGGGCCTCGGTAGGCCCGATACCGAGGCGGGCCAGCAGGCGGCGGATTCGCTCGATCAACTTGTGACCGATCTCGAGGACGGAGTTGCGGAGATCACGAGCGCATTCGACGGCGCATCGGGGATCACCGCGATCATCGCCGCAACGCCCGTGCTCCTCGCGACGCTCGCGACGATGAGCACGCAGATCACCTCGGCCATCTCGGGTTTCGAGGCCATGGACGTGAAGGGCGAGCTCGAGAGCGCGTTCACGGCCGCCCCGGCGTGTACCGCGATCGCGGGAAGCTGACCCAGACTTGAGGCTCGAGAGGTTCGAGCGGCCACCTGGCACGCTACTCTCGTGAGACGCAGTGAGTATCTCGGGCCCACCCTGTGTGCTCTCGGCGCTTTCTGCATGCTGGCTGCGCTCGCCGTGGATCTCGACAGCACTGCGGCGAAGGCGCTGATGGTGGCTGCTGCGGTGCTCTTCGTACCGGGCGCCTATGTGACCCTTGCCCTCGTGCGGCGCGTCGCCGGGCCTCCGCGCTGACTCCGTCCCGGTCAGGAGTGCGGCGGATCGTGAGCACCCACGGCCTCGTCTTCGCTGGTGCAGCTCTCGTGGCCGCCGGTGCTGCTGCAGCTGCCCCACCGGTCGTCGTGATCGATCCGGGCCACGATCTCCGGGCAAATCTCCAGACCGAGCCGATCGGGCCGGGTTCGAGAACGAGGAAGATCAAGGATGGCGGCGGTACGACCGGTGTTGTCTCGGGTACGACGGAAGCGCAGCTGAATCTTGCAATCTCGCTGCGTGTGGGTGCGCTGCTCGAGCGGGCAGGCGTCCGGGTCGTGATGACCCGGACCCGCACGGCCGGCACGAGCATCGGCAACGTCGCTCGCGCCGGGATCGCCAACCGTGCCGGCGCAGCGCTCTTTCTGCGCGTCCACGCCGATGGTGCTTCAGCGCAGGGAGCACGGGGCTCGCACACCCTCTATCCGGCACTTCGGGCCGGATGGACAGACGACATCTACGTTCGCAGCCGCGCCGCCGCTCGGATGGTGCAGCGAGAGCTCGTTCGATCGCTCGGGTTTCCGGATCGAGGCCTTCAGGAGCGCACGGACTTCACGGGGTTCAACTGGGCCGACGTCCCCACGATCCTCGTCGAGGTGGGCTTCATGACGAATCCGACCGAGGACGGCGCGCTCGCGACGGCGGCCTACCGCGAGCGGGCGGCACGGGGACTCTGCCGCGGCGTTCTGCGGTTTCTCGGCCGGTCGCCGACACGTTGTTGAAGTCGTCCGGAGACGGCAGTATTTAGGCAGTCCTAAATATCGTGTTAGGGTCACGTGATGAGCATCGATTCCGGCGCGGGCTCGGGACAACCCACGGAAATGCCCCGGCCGGCCGTGCCTGGCTCCCACGTCATCGGTGTCGAGGATGCGCTACCCGGCGAAGCCGCAGTGCTGCGGGCGGCAGAGCGCTCACTCGACGGCACGAGGCGAGGCCCTGGCCGGTACACCCCCTTCCTCGGCCCGGCGTTCATTGCTGCGGTCGCCTACGTCGATCCCGGCAACTTCGCGACCAACATGGCAGCCGGGTCGCAGTTCGGCTACCTGCTCCTCTGGGTCGTTCTCGCTGCAAACCTGATGGCGATGTTGATCCAGTCGATGAGCGCCAAGCTCGGGATCGCAACCGGGATGAACTTGCCGGAGGTCTGCCGAGCACGATTCTCGCGGCCGGTGTCGTTCCTGCTCTGGATCCAGGCGGAGTTGATCGCGATGGCCACCGACGTCGCCGAGTTCGTAGGGGCGGCAATCGGCATCAACCTGCTCACGGGAATGCCTCTCTTCCCGGCAGCGATCCTCACGGGCATCGCCTCCTTCCTCATCCTGGCGCTCCAGAGTCGTGGCTTCCGCAAGTTCGAGGTCGTGATCGCGGCCTTCGTCGGCGTCATCGTGGTCGCATTCGGATTCGAGGTATTCCTGGCCGATCCCTCTGCTGTCGGGATCGCGCACGGCCTGTTCGTGCCCGGCTTCGACGGGAAGGAGAGCGTGCTGCTCGCCGTCGGCATTCTCGGAGCGACCGTGATGCCGCACGTGATCTACCTGCACTCGGCCCTCACCCAGCATCGGATCGTGGGTGCCACACCGGAGGCCCGCAAGAAGATCTTTCGCTTCGAGCTCGTTGACCTCGTGATCGCGATGTCCATCGCGGGCCTGATCAACATGAGCATGCTGATCACCGCAGCGGCGGTCTTCCACTCGCGCGGGCTCGACGACGTCGGTGACAACCTCAACGCCGTCTACGACGGCCTCGACGTCTACCTGGGCTCGGGCGCCGCGATCATGTTCGGCATCGCACTCCTCGCGTCCGGCCTCTCGTCCTCGAGCGTCGGCACGATGGCCGGCCAGGTCGTGATGCAGGGCTTCATCAGACGTCGGATTCCACTCATGGTTCGGCGCGCCGTCACGATGGTGCCTGCGCTCCTGATCATCGCGGTCGGAGTCAACCCCTCGAAGGCTCTGATCCTGAGCCAGGTGGTGCTGTCGTTCGGGATTCCGTTTGCGCTCATCCCGCTGCTGCTCTTCTGCCGCAACCGCTCGCTGATGGGCGGTCTCGTCAACCGCCACTCGACGACCGCCGCAGCGGTCGTCGTGACGATCATCATCGTCGGGCTGAACATCTTCCTGCTGCAGCAGACGCTGCTCGGCTAGTGAGTCCCTGACCCGACCCCGGCCTCAGCGCGCGTGCCAGGCAGCGAGCAGCTCCGCCTCGCGTGCAGGCCCGAGCCCGATGCCCGGCACGGGCGTGGTGTGGGCAAGCGTCGCTGCCACGGTGTCGTCGATCGGCCGGAACTTCAGGCCGGCGCCGATCGCCTTCGAGACGTCCACCCTGGCCCATGCCGTCCAGGAAGGATCGTCGTCCCAGAGCGGCAACTCCTCGTCTGTGACCTTCCCGGTCAGGAATGCGTCGTCGATCACCTCGACGTTCAGATCCGTGTCGCTCGCGCTCGCGGCCGCCTCGACGAGGTCGAGCATCGTCACCGGCGGCACGGGCCCGGTCGCGTTGAAGATGCCCGTGAGGGGAGAGCGGGCCCTGATCAGTAGGAAGTCGGCCAGGTCGCGGGTGTCGATCGCCTGGAACTCTCGTGCGAGTGACGCCGGCACGATCATCTCGCCGCCCCGCGCTGCCCGGTGGGCCCACCATGGAAATCGTCCGGTGTCGTCGTGCGGGCCGATGACGTATCCCGGCCGTACGATCGCCGCCCGCTCGCCGTAGGCGCCTGTCACGGCTCGCTCGCCAAGAGCCTTCAGCGCCCCGCAGCTCTCTCCGGTTATCTCCTCCGCCGTCTCGTCCTCGATCGTGGCGATCGGCCCATCTTCGTCCCGCGGGACCGAGAGATCTGCGTACACCGAGATGCTGGAGACGTAGACGTAGCGCTCGACGGTGTCGCACAGCGCCGCGGCGGAGTCGCCGACGAGCCTCGGCAGGTACCCGGAGACGTCGATGCAGACGTCCCAGCTCCGGCCCTCGAGCAGGCCGAGGCCACCGTCGCGGTCGCCGAGCACGTGCTCGGCGTCGGGAAACAAGCCGGGATTCGTGAGGCCCCGGTGAAAGAGGGTCAGCTCGTTGCCGGCGGTGAGCGCGGCCTCGACGAGCGCACGTCCGACGAAGACGGTGCCGCCGAGAACGAGGATCTTCACACGAGTTCCGCGACGCCCGCGAGCAGGCGGTCTACCTCTTCCTCGGTGTTGTAGTGCACGATGCCGGCACGGACGGCCCCCATCCACTCGTCGAGGCCGAGCGCGCGCATCGTCTCGAGCGCGTAGTAGTTGCCCCACCAGACGGCGACCTCGTGCTTGTCGGCGAGATGCGTCGCGACCTCCTCGGAGGTGTGGCCCGGCACGTTGAAGCAGAACGTCGGCACGCGGCCCTCCATCGTGGGCAGGCCGTAGAGATCCAAGCCGGCCGGCACGCCGTCGAGGAATCGCTGCCCGAGCGCACGCTCATGGGCCAGCATCGCGTCCCAGCCCAGCGAGTCGATGTAGCCGAGCGCGGCGACGAGGCCGGCGAGCAACTCGTGCTGGCAGGTGCCGAGCTCGTAGCGGTGTCCCGCGGGGTCATCAGCGGCCGGGCGCACCTTGTAGGGGCGCCACGATGCGAGCAGCTCCTTCTTCCCGTAGGCCATCCCCATGTGCGGCCCGTAGAACTTGTATGGCGAGCAGAGCAGCACGTCGATGTCCCAGGCGGTCACGTCGATCGGGCCGTGCGGCCCGAAGTGGACGGCGTCACCCCAGGCGAGGGCCCCGACACTGTGGGCGAGCCCGACGATCCGCTGCACGTCGGGTGCCGTTCCGACGGAGTTGGCAGCGAGCGGGAAGGCGACGACGCGCGTGCGGTCACTGAGCTTCGAGGCGAGGTCGTCGTAGTCGAGCGAGAGGTCGGCGTTGATCCCGACGTTGCGGACGACGATTCCGAGATCCTCCTGGAGCGCAAGCCAGGGTGCGACGTTGCCGTCGTGGTCGAGCTTCGTCACGAGCACCTCGTCACCGGCCTTCAGCTCCCGCGCAAGTGCCCGTGTGAGCAGGAAGTTGAGCGACGTCATGCTCTGTCCGAAGGCGATCTCGTCGCCGGAGCAGCCGAGGAAGTCGCCGGCCCGCTCATGCGCGAGGTCAACGAGCGCGCTCGTCCGGCGGGAGGTCTCGTAGGGAGCGCCGACGTTGGCGTTGTCGGAGCGGAGGTAGCCGGAGATCGCATCGATCACCTCGTCGGGAACCTGCGTGCCGCCGGGGCCGTCGAAGAACGCGAGCCGACGTTGCAGGGCTGTGAAGCGGGAACGAACAGCGGTGACATCGAGTAGGGTGGCACTCAAGAGAAGTCCTCTCCGTTGACAGTCCGGTGGTAGTCGAGCTTTGCGGACAGCGAGCCGCCGACAGAGAAGTCGCGCTTGCCGTCGAGCAGGAGAGTACCGATCTCGTCCACGGAGGGCAGTGTGGAGAACGTCCCCTTCGGGCCGTCCTGCCGAGCTACAGAGCCTCTACTGTCCGGACGCTCACCTACGGTTCGGTCAATGCAACGGTTGAGGCCGCTGAGCGAGGACGAGTGCTACCTCCGGTGCTATGGCCAGAGGGGCGCAGAGGACACCGTCAAGGTCGTCCGTCCGAGCGACCCCGTGATCGTGGAGTCCACCGCTGTGCTCACGGAGCGCATTCGCCTCGCGTTCGAGGCGCGCCTCGAAGCGCGCGAGTCCGAAGCGGCATAGCAGCCGCCGGGCAGACGCCCTCCGCCGTTCCCGACGTCCTTGCGCCCGGGTTGGGGGTCGTTTTCTGCGGGATCAATCCGGGCCGTTTCTCCGACACCGCGAGCGCGCACTTCGCGAATCCTCGCAACGACTTCTGGCGCCTCTTGCACGAGGCCGGCTTCACGCCGCATCTGTTCGAGCCGACCGAGCAATTCGACTTGCTGCCACGGGGCATCGGCGTCACGAACGCGGCCTACCGGACGACGCCCGGCTCCGGCGATCTCCGCGCTGGCGACTTCGCCGGAAGTGCGGAGCGACTCGAGGCACTTGCCCGGGAGTTGATGCCAGGCGTCATCGCCTTTGTGGGCAAGGAGGCGTATCGCGGGCCATTTCGTGAGCGACCAGAGCACGGACTGCAGAAGCGTCGCCTCGAGGGCACCTCGCTCTTCGTGCTGCCCTCGACCTCTCCCGCCAATGCGGCCGTTCCGTGGGAGGAGCGGCTGCAGTGGTTCACCGCACTGCGCGACCTCGTGGGCTCTGCGCCGTGACCGACCTCCGGATCCGCTCGGCGGCCCGGGCGATCGTGCTCGACCCGGACGATCGCATCCTGCTCGTCCGGTTTCTGTTTCCGACCGGGAAGACGTTCTGGGCAACGCCGGGCGGTGGGATCGAGGCGGGGGAGAGCAGCGAGGAGGCGATCCGGCGCGAGCTCGCAGAGGAGGCTGGGCTCGAGGGCGTCGAGGTCGGTCCCGTCGTCTGGACGCGGCTGCACATCGTCCCGTTCATCGGTGGCCAGTACGACGGGCAGCGGGAGCAGTACCACCTCGTTCGCACGCCGTCATTCATTCCCGCGCCCCGCCACTCCTGGGAGCAGCTGAACGCGGAGTACGTCTTCGAGCTCCGCTGGTGGACGCTCGCCGAGCTCGAGGAGGCGGACGCAACCTTCGCTCCCCGCCGCCTCCCGGAACTCCTGCGCGATCTGGTGGCGAACGGTGCGCCACTCACTCCGATCGACGCCGGGGTGTGAGCTAGTGCACCGTTCCGGAAGTCACTCGGGCCCTGGGCGGCTGCAAAGCGGCGCCGCGCCACGTCCTTCGTCGCCCTGGTATGACCCGATATCGGGGTTCCCTGCGCCCTTGCCCGGCTTGCTTTTCGCGCGCCAGGATCACCAGGCGACTTCCGGAACAGCGCACTAGCCGTACCAGCGCTTGGCGATCGGCAGGCGCCAGTCGCGGCCGAACGCGCGCGGGCGGAGCTTCACACCGGGCGGTGCCTGGCGGCGCTTGTACTCCGACCGGTCAACGAGCGCGAGCACCCGCTCGACCGTGGCGGCGTCGAACTCGGCGAGCAGCTCCTCGCGCGAGCGGTCGAGCTCGACGTAGGCCTCGAGGACCGGGTCGAGCAGATCGTAGGGCGGCAGCGACTGATCGTCGCGCTGCTCTGCCCGCAACTCGGCGCTCGGGGGCCGCTCGATCGTCGTCATCGGGATCAGCTCCCGGCCCGCCCGCTCGTTGAGATGGCGCGAGAGGCGGAAGACGTCGGTCTTGAAGACGTCCTTGAGCAGCGCGAAGCCACCGACCATGTCCCCGTAGAGCGTTGCGTAGCCGACGGCCATCTCCGACTTGTTGCCGGTGGAGATCACGAGCCAGCCGAACTTGTTCGAGAGCGCCATCAGCATCGTGCCGCGGACGCGGGCCTGGAGGTTCTCCTCTGCCAGGTCGGGCTCACGTCCGGCGAATGAGTCGGCCAGAGCATCGGTGAACGCACCCACGACGTCTTCGATCGGGATCTCGCGGAAGTCGGCGCCGAGGTTGACGCTCACCTCGCGCGCGTCGTCACGGGTGCCTTGCGACGAGTAGCGCGACGGCATCGACACGGTGTGGACGCGGCTCGCCCCGAGAGCGTCGGCGCAGATCGCCGCGGTGAGTGCAGAGTCGATACCCCCGGAGATGGCGATCACGACCTCGCTGAACCCGCTCTTCTCGACGTAGTCGCGGACACCGAGGCCGAGAGCGAGCCGCATCTGCTCGAGCTCCGGTGCGAACGGGACGACGACCGGTGCAACGGGCTCGCCCCCGAAGACCGCGACGGGGATGTCGATCACCGTCGCGGCGGGAGCGGTTTCACGGCTGCGTTCGAGCTCGCGCCGGCGTACGTCGCGCAGCCTGCGGCCGATCGCCTCGGTGGGGTCGAGGTCAACGACGAGCAGGCATTCTTCGAAGCCGGGCGCGCGCGCGATCACCTCGCCCTCGTCGTCGAGCACGACCGAATGCC
Organism: Thermoleophilia bacterium; assembly: GCA_009694305.1. GTDB lineage: Bacteria > Actinomycetota > Thermoleophilia > Gaiellales > Gaiellaceae > Gaiella. The sequence goes on along the minus strand of SHVL01000004.1, from coordinate 1,954 downwards.
CATCGAAGACGAGCTCGTCCTGGCCGCCGACGAGGTTGCAGAAAGCGACGTACGAGGCGTTGTCGCGCGCCCGGGTGACGAGCATCTCCTCGCGGTCCTCCGCCTTGCCGACGTGAAAGGGGGAGGCGGAGAGGTTGACGATCAGCTGGGCTCCTTCGAGGGCGAGGTCGGTGGCCGGGGGCCCCGACTGCCAGATGTCCTCGCAGATGGTCGGGCCGACGAGCACGTCACCGCAGCGGAGGAGGACGAGCTCACGGCCCGCGGCAAAGTACCGGTGCTCGTCGAAGACGCCGTAGTTCGGCAGGAACTGCTTGCGGTAGCTCCCACGGATCTCGCCGCCCGAGAGGATCGCACAGGCGTTTGCGAGGTCGCGGTCGAAGAGCGGGCAGCCGACGAGGGCCGTGATCCCCTCCGTTGCGGTTGCGATCTCGTCCAGGGATGCCCGGGCCGCCCTGATGAAGCCCGGTCGCAGCAGGAGGTCTTCCGGGGGGTACCCGGTGACGGCGAGCTCGGGGAAGACGACGAGATCGGCTCCCGCCGCCCGTGCCTCGCGGATCGCACCGACGATCAGCTCGCGGTTGCCCCCGAGGTCACCGACGATGGCGTTGAGCTGGGCGAGGGCGAGCCTCACCGGGATCGCCTCGTTCGGCCACGCTTGCGACTGCAAGGCACGGGCTTCACTCTACCGTCACGCTTGCATCTCTCACCGTCGCAGTCCGGGTGGCAGGTTTCAGCCGGTTGCCCGGGTAGCACCCGGCGTCCGTGGAGTCAGGGCCACGAGCAGGCCGCCGTCCTCGTCGTAGGCGGGGAACAGGTCAACGGTGACGGGCTTGCGGATAGCAGCGCTCGTCGAGAGCTCGAGCTCGAGCCCCAGCTGGCGCACTCCCCACTCGCGGACGACGCCGATGGGCGCCCGGTCGGAGAGCGTGAGCACCTCGGCCACGTCCTGCCCCATCAGGTCGGTCTCCTGGAATCCCGTCAGCTCGAAGACGCCACGGCCCGAGGCGAGCACCCGTGCGTCGCAGTCACAGACGATGAATCCGGTCGCCGGAGCGGGGTAGTAGTCCTCGAGCAGCTGGAAGATGAACCCGAAGCCACAGCGGCGGCACTGGAGGGCATCCGAGTCGGTGAGGCCCTCGAACCCGTCGATGTCAACGGATCGGTTTTTGCAGTTCGGGCAGATGTAGACCGGCACGGGGATATCGTAGGCTCTACGGCGCAAGGGACGGCGTAGCAGTGCAGACTGGTGACATGACGGTGCCACCCATCCTCTGGAGTCCGGATGCAGGGCGCATCGAGCGTGCGACGATCACGGGGTACACGCGCTGGCTCGAGCAGACGCGCGGACTCGACCTGCCCGACTACGCAAGCCTCTGGGAATGGTCAACGACCGATCTCGAGGGATTCTGGGCCTCCATCTGGGAGCGGTTCGGTGGCATCGCCTCGTCCCCGTACGAGCGAGTGCTCGGGTCGCGGGCGATGCCCGGGGCCGAGTGGTTCCCCGGTGCGCGCCTGAACTTTGCCGAGCACGCGCTGCGGTCGACCGATCTCGAGGCGGTGGCGATCAGGCATGCCTCCGAGTTGCGGCCCCTCGCTGCGATGACGCGCGGCGAGCTTCGCGACGAGGTGGCAAGGCTCGCCGGTGGTCTCCGCTCCCTCGGAGTCGGCCCCGGCGATCGCGTTGTCGCGTATCTCCCGAACATCCCAGAGGCGGTGGCCGCGTTGCTCGCCTGCGCCTCTATCGGTGCTATCTGGTCGAGCTGCTCCCCCGACTTCGGTGCCCGCAGCGTGATCGACCGCTTTGCACAGATCGAGCCGCGCGTCCTGCTCACGGTGGACGGCTACCGCTACGGCGGCAAGGACTTCGACCGCACCGGCGTCGTGCAGGGGCTCCTGACAGAGCTTCCGAGCGTCGAGCACACGGTCGTACTCGGCTACCTCGACCCCGGTCAGG
>SHVL01000048.1 GCA_009694305.1 Thermoleophilia bacterium | reverse complement strand
ACTCATAATCGGTAGGTCCCTGGTTCGAGTCCAGGCGGGCCCATCAGTGTTCATGCGGGATCGCGGTGCGGCGGCGATCCCGCCGTGGCACGGGTGGCAGCAATGAGACCGGGGTCGGGTCTTCTTCGTTCCACCCCCTGTCTCGAGACCCCCTGTCTCTGCCGCACCGGTGTGGTGTGACGGTTTCGTAACGGTCTTGCCACCATCCTGCAGCGGATGTCAGGTCTCGCGCTGCCGCACGCCGAGTCCAGGAGTCCGTCGGCAAGCGCTGAAGATGGAACGAAGAAGACCTGGCCCCGGTGGTTCTGCGCCTCGGCTGTTGCCGAACGAGTGGAAGCCTTACTGTCCATAACGGTGTATATGAAAAGAGCAGTGACATGGATTTTCCGGGATGCGGAAGTTGCCTACTGCGAGACGATCCAGGCGGGCTCGTCTCCCGTACAGTCCGCACGAGCGACCTTGGTGGCAGGTTTCTGAGCATCGCGTCTGGCAGATGTGGAGGCCTGCCGATTCTTCTCGCGCTTGTCGGACTGGTGGCAGTTGGTCTGACCGGTTGTACAGGCACAGAGCAGACCGCCGGGGGAGCCGCGATGGCGCCGGTGGTCGTTGTCCCAGGACTGGGAATGAGTGCGCTCAACGTCCAGGTGCGCACCGATGGAGGTGCCACCGATTTTGACTTCCTGGTGCCCGCCATGAATCCCGCCGACATGCTGCCCGAGGGTGCGACGAGTGCGCTGGAATACTCCGTGGCCAGCGGGTTACCCCGGGATCAGGCCGAGCAGGTTCCCACCTGGATGTCCCTGTCGATCGATAAGAATGGAGTGGCGAGCAACCAACCGGGGGTGACTGTGGCACCCGTGTCGGTGGGCCAGGACTTCGCAGCCGAGTGCCCCCGGTACGTCCCCATGGCCAACCAGCTCGCCGCTGTCGGGTGGACGGTTGATGCGAACCTCGTCTGCCTGCCCTTTGATTATCGCTATGCCCCCGGGGGCAATTCCTTTGTGTCGGATTTCACGAGTCTCGTGGAACGCGCGGTGTCGCAGGCGGACGGCCAGAAGGCGGTGGTGGCCTGTCACAGCCAGGGATGCCTCATGGCCTATCACGCGCTACGGGTGCTCGACCCTGCGTGGGCTCGGGCGAATGTCGCGGTGCTCTACGGATTTGCGGGCCAGTTCTCCGGGTGCAGCGACTGCCTTCGGTGGGCATTCCAGAATGGCTGGAGTTGGAACGTTGACGATCAGGGGGCATCGCCGGTCGATCCCAGTTGGGTGGGGGAGCTGTCGCTTGGTCTTCAGTCGAGTGTCTATGGCGATGCCGTGCTCTATCGAAACGGAGCGCAGGACTATCGGGCAACCGATGCGAGGGCCCTGTTGCAGGACGCGGGAGCAGTGGCGATGTCGCGGGCCACGGGCGTCTACGCACTCGGCCGTCAGGAGTGGTTCCGTCGGGGTTCGGTGGATGGCGAGGCGTTGCCTGTCCCTGGCAGGTTCGTCTTCGGGGTGGACTTGCCGACGACCGTGGGGTATGCCTATGAATCGGTTGCCGTGCGCACAGTGTCCTGTCACGAGCCCCAGTGCGCCGGGTTCTGGAACGTCCCTGACCCCGCCGTGATCAAGGCAGACGGCGACGGCGGTGACAGCACGTGGATGAACGCTGCCCCCGAAGCCTGGACATCAGATGCCTCGTGCGATATTCGCACGCTCCCTGGAGTCGATCACATGACGATCGTGACGAATACCGACGCCGTCGAGGGATTGGTGTCGGCCGCCCGTGGGGCCGTCGAGGGATCGGTGCCCTGCTCCAGCGAGGGATGAGGCGCGGTGACCCGTCATCGAAGAAGGCCAAGCCGCCCAGCCAAACCCTGTCCACGAAAGCGGGCGAACTCGACCGCGAGGGGCCGCTGCCGGTCGGAAAACCGGGAGGGCTGGGATTCCGCGAGCGAACTCCCAGCCCGTAACGGCGCAACCCGGGGATACAGGTAGTTTCCTGCCTGTGGGGGGGAGGAGTCGCGCCGAACCCGTTGTATTTATCTCACAGTTCAACCATACTTACGATGGTTCCGTCACGCCCTCTCGAAAGGAAAGCTCGCAAAATGGATATTTCCAAGGTCACACACGGCATCAAGCTCGTGCTCGGTGCCTCCATCCTCTTCCTGATCGTCTCCTTCTTCAGCTGGCAGGAGATCGACGTCGGCCCGTACTCCGCGGGAGTGAATATGTGGCACGGCTTCGGGTTTCTCGCCGGACTGCTCGTGCTTGCGATCATCGTCTGGGAGGGGCTCCGCCTCGCCAGCGTGAAGCTCGAGGTCGGCCTGACTCCGGCGATGGTGACGGCAGCTCTCGCAATCCTGCTGCTGCTCTTCACGGTGATCAAGTTCCTCGCGGGCAACGAGTTCCGTACGTTCTGGGCGTGGCTCGGCCTGTTACTCGCGATCCTCGTCGCAGTCGGTGCCTGGCTCAACATGCGTGCAACCGGTGACTCGATTGCCGAGATGGGCTCGTCGATGAAGGCTGCGGCAGGCAGCGCTGCCGCCGCCGCAAAGTCCGCGACCGACAAGGGCCCCGACAAGGGCTCCGACGAGGCTGCTCCTCCTGCTCCTGCTGCTCCTCCTGCTCCTGCTGCTCCTGCTCCTGCTGCTGCTGCTGCTCCTGCTCCTGCTGCTGCTGCTCCTGCTGCTGCTGCTCCTGCTCCTGCTCCTGCTGCTCCCGTGGCAGAGACGCCGTCCGCCGAGGACGACCAGCCCTCGCAGCCGTCGGCCTGATAACAGGTGTCCGTCGCCGCCTGCGCGGCTGCGGCGGACACCGCGCTACACTGGTTGACATGAATAGCTCAACGGCGAACACAGGAACCATGCGGGTGAAGAGCGGCCTGGCGGAGATGCTCAAGGGCGGCGTGATCATGGACGTCGTCAACGCCGAGCAGGCCGTGATTGCAGAGAAGGCCGGCGCGGTCGCCGTGATGGCGCTCGAGCGTGTCCCGGCCGACATCCGTCGTGACGGCGGCGTCGCCCGGATGTCCGACCCCGGAATGATCCGGGAGATCCAGGCGGCCGTCTCGGTTCCCGTGATGGCGAAGTGCCGTATCGGCCATTTCGCCGAGGCGCAGATCTTGCAGGCGCTCGAGGTGGACTACATCGACGAGTCGGAGGTGCTGACTCCTGCCGACATCGAGCATCACGTGGACAAGTGGGGCTACACCGTACCGTTCGTCTGCGGGGCCACGAACCTCGGTGAGGCGCTGCGGCGCATCGGGGAGGGTGCCGCGATGATCCGCACGAAGGGCGAGGCCGGAACGGGCGACGTCGTCAACGCGGTGACCCACATGCGGGCAGTGTTCGGCGGTATCCGGCGGTTGCAATCTCTTCGTTCCGAGGAGCTCTACGCCGAGGCCAAGAACCTGCAGGCGCCGTACGAGATCGTCCGCTGGGTGGCCGAGAACGGGCGGCTGCCCGTCGTCACGTTCACTGCCGGCGGCATCGCCACCCCCGCCGACGCGTCGCTGTGTATGCAACTCGGTGCCGACGGTGTTTTCGTCGGGTCGGGCATCTTCAAGTCGGGAGACCCCGACCTGCGGGCGAAGGCGATCGTCGAGGCAACGACCCATTTCGCCGACGCGAAGATCCTGGCGGAGGTTTCGACCGGTCTCGGTGAGCCGATGGTCGGTATCTCGTCCGCATCGCTCACCGACAGCGAGCGGCTCGAAGTCCGCGGCTGGTAGGAGCTGCCGGGAAGGTGTGGTGGCCGGCTTTAGCCGGTCGCCCGGTTTCCAGCTGGCCCTACACTCTGCGCCATGACAATCGGCGTTCTTGCGCTCCAGGGCGCCTTCCGGGAACACGTCGCGATGCTGCGACGGCTCGGCGTCGAGGCGGTCGAAGTCCGGCTACCACCACAACTCGACGGGCTCGACGGGCTCGTTATTCCGGGTGGTGAGTCCACGGCAATGCTTCGCCTGATGGGCCTGTACGGGCTCGACGAGGCTATCCGGGCGTTTCCGGCGCCTCTTTTTGGCACGTGCGCCGGGATGATCGTGCTCGACCGGGAGCGGCTCGGCCTGATCGACCTCGTCGTCGAGCGTAATGCGTTCGGACGCCAGGTCGCGAGCTTCGAGGCTCCCATCGGGATCGAGGGCGACGACGAACCGTTCCCGGGCGTGTTCATCCGCGCCCCCTGGGTCGCCGACGCCGGGCCCGGCGTCGCTATCCTCGCCGAGATCGACGGTCATCCCGTGCTCGCGCGTGAAGGACGTGTCCTCGTTGCATCGTTCCATCCGGAGTTGACCGACGACACACGGGTACACGAACGGTTTCTGCAGATCGTCCGGGAGGAGCAGGGTGTCAGGACATAGCAAGTGGTCTACGATCAAGCACAAGAAGGGTGCAGCCGACGCGAAGCGCGGCAAGCTCTTCACCAAGCTCTCCCGGTCGATTCTCGTCGCGGCCAAGGAGGGTGGGCCCGATCCCGCCACCAACATGTCGCTCGCGAACGCGGTCGAGAAGGCGCGTTCGTACTCGATGCCGAAGGACAACATTGACCGGGCGATCGCCAAGGGGTCCGGCGAGGGCACCGACGGGGCGGTGTTCGAGACGGTCGTCTACGAGGGCTATGGCCCCGAGGGTGTTGCGGTGATCGTCGAGGCGCTGACCGACAACCGCAATCGCACCGCGGCAGACGTGCGGCATCTGTTCTCGAAGCACGGAGGTAACCTTGGTGCCACGGGAGCCGTTGCCTGGCAGTTCGAGCGCCGCGGCATCGTGCTCGTTCTCGCCGACGGCGTGGACGAAGACGATCTCTTCCTCGCGGTTGCCGATGCCGGCGCCGACAACGTCGAGCGAGAGGGTTCGGTGTTCCTGGTCTCGAGCTCACCCGACCAGCTCTCGGCCGTGCGACAGGCGGTCGAGGCGGCCGGGTTCACCGTCGAGTCGGCCGAGCTTTCGCTGGTGCCGAAGGTGACCGTCGAGATCGGCGACGAGCCAACCGCGAAGAAGGTCGTACGGCTGGTGGAGGGACTCGAGGATCTCGATGACGTGCAGGACGTCCACGCCAACTTCGACATTCCCGAGGCCGTGCTGGAGTCTGTAGCGTCGTAGCTCGAACGGGCCGGGATCTGTCGTTGTCTAGGATCTCTGCCGAGAAGCGCCAACGAACAGCGCCGCTCTGGCGCACAGAGGAGGGCTGACGGATGAGATGGATCATCGTGGGCACCGCGGTTGCAGCGCTGGCACTTGCTGGCGTGGGGTGTGGGGGCTCGAGTGACTCGGGTAGCGACGCGGCGGCGGACACCGTGGTGACGGACACCGTGGTGACGGACACGTCGGGACCGACGGAGCAAACTTCGACCGGGGGGGACGACCTCGACGAGCTAAGCGGCGAGTGCAAGGGCCTTGACGAGGCAGGTGATGCATTCGAAGCCGCGATATACGCGGGCTCGGCAGGCGGCGGCAACGACGATCTCGACGCCGCCGTCGATGCGTACAAGGCGTTTGTCGAGAAGGCGCCGGACGAGATCAGGGGCGATGTCGAGGTGCTTGCCGACCTGATGGTCGAGATGGCGACGGCTTTCCGCATCATCAACCTGCAAGCAGGCGAGGCACCGACTCCCGAGCAGGCCGCCAAGCTCAAAGAGAGCATGCAGTCGCTCGACACAGCGGACGCGCGGAAGGCCGTGGCCGCGGTCGAGGCCTGGGCACAGGAGAACTGCGGGGCGACGCCATAGGCCTGGATCCACCGTCTTGAGCGGGCGTTGCATCTCGTCCGCACCGAGCTCTACCCTTCGGTCGTGAAGGTTCTCGGCATCGATCCAGGGACGGCCGCGTGCGGCTACGGGATCGTCCAAGAAGGCGGCGGGCGGGTCACGGCAATCGCGTCAGGGTGCTGGACGACAAGCGCCCGCGAACGCCCGGAGTTGAGGCTGCGGGTGATTTTCGAGGGTATCCAGGGGCTCATCGCCGCACACGCACCGGATGCTGTCGCACTCGAGGAGTCGTACGTGGGGGCCGACGCCCGCATCGCGCTCTTCGTCGGTCAGGCGCGCGGCGCCGCCATGGTCGCCGCCTCTACCGCCGGCGTCGAATGCACCGAGTACGCACCGGCCCGTGTGAAGCAGTCGATCTGCGGCCACGGGCGAGCCGACAAGGGGCAGATACAGCGGATGGTCAAGACGCTGCTCTCCCTGGATGAGATTCCCGCCACCTCGCACGAGGCCGACGCTCTCGCTGTCGCGATCTGTCATGCGCTGATGTCTCCGCTCGCCCGGCTGGCATCATGATCGCCCGCCTCCGGGGCACGCCCGCAGGCCGCAGCGCGGAAGGGCTCGTCCTCGACGTCAACGGCGTCGGCTACCTCATCGCCGCCACTCCAGGCATTATGCGGCGCGCCGAAGCCGGGGGCGAGATTGTCGTAGAAACCCTCCTTCACGTGCGTCAGGACACGCTGCAGCTCTACGGTTTTGCCGACGCCTCGGAGCGTGAACTCTTTACGCAACTCCTCACGGTCAGCGGAATCGGCCCCAAGGTCGCCCTCGCCGTCGTCTCGGGCTCTCCCGCCGCGGAGCTTCGTCGGGCAATCCTGCTCGAGGATCATGCCCGCTTCCAGCTGATCCCCGGGATCGGGAAGAAGACAGCGGAGCGCATCGTGCTCGAGCTGAAGGACAAGGTGTCGTTTGCGGGAGACGCACAGGTCGTTGCCGCCGGGGAAGCGCCGCCCACGCATCTCGTTGCGCGGGACGCGCTCGTGGAGCTCGGGTACACCGTGCTCGAGGCAGAGCAGCGCCTCGCCGACGTGGATCCGGAGCTGCCGCCGGCCGAGAGGGTGCGGCTGGCGCTGCGAGCGGGATAGATCCCGCGAGCGGAGCACGTAGGCTACCGGGCCTGTCGTGGTGCCGCTGTCGCACGGGTCTCGCCCCATCCGCCCCCTTGCCTACGCTGTGCCTGTGAGTGACCGCATCACGACCGCCGTGTTGGACCCCGAAGACGACGAGGTCGAGCGGTCGCTGCGGCCGCGCCGGCTCGACGATTTCGTCGGCCAGGAGCGGATCAAGGAGCAGCTCGGGATCGCACTCGACGCCGCGAAGGGGCGCGGCGAAGCGCTCGACCACGTGCTCCTCGCGGGGCCTCCGGGCCTCGGCAAGACGACGCTCGCACAGATCATTCGCGAGGAGCTCGGCGTCGGCCTCCGCACGGTCGCGGGCCCGGCGCTCGAGAAGAAGGACATTGCGGCGATCCTCACGGCGATCGAACCGCGCGACGTGCTGTTCATCGACGAGATCCACCGCCTCAACAGGGCCGCCGAGGAGATCCTCTACCCGGCGCTCGAGGACTTCCGGCTCGACATCATCTTCGGGCAGGGTGCTGCTGCACGCACGCTGACGATCGACCTACCACCTTTCACGCTCGTCGGTGCGACCACCCGCTCGGGCCTTCTGACGACTCCTCTGCGCGACCGCTTCGGAATGACCTTCCGTCTCGGGTACTACGAGCCGGGGCAGCTCGGCACGATTGTCCGTCGCTCCGCGGCGATTTTTGCCGTCGAGATCGAGGACAACGCCGCCGACGAGATCGCGGGCCGCTCGCGCGGGACGCCACGGATCGCGAACCGCATCCTAAGGCGGGTGCGCGACGTCGCCGAGGTGCGCCACGCGGGCAAGATCACAAACGAGATCGCGCGCGAGGCGCTCGAGCTGCTCGAGGTTGACGGACTCGGGCTCGAGCGCATCGACCGGGAGCTTCTGTCGGCCGTCGCAGACAAGTTCGGCGGCGGCCCGGTCGGGCTCTCGACTCTTGCCGTTGCACTCGGCGAGGAGCCGGACACGATCGAGGAGGTCTACGAGCCGTTTCTGCTCCAGCTCGGCTTCCTGCAGCGTACGCCGCGAGGACGGACGATCACCGACCTGGGCCGCAAGCACGTCGGATCTGTTCGCGTGGACGGGAGCCTCTTCTGATGCCCGAGCTCTGGACACCCGGCATGAGCGGCCCGCTCGAGGAGTTCGTCAACCGCGTCGTGCGGCGCATCGAGGACTTTCGGACGGAGCACGGGCTCGAACGGGCGGGCGTCAGCGTCGAGCTTGCAGACGGCGCGCTCCATCGCCTCGCATCCATCTCCTCCGAACCCGGTTTCGGATTCATCACCCTCTGCCCTCATTGCGAGGCGGACGAGCCAGAGGAGTTGATCGTGCCACTCGGCGCAATCAGGGAGATCAGGATTGCCGCCGTCGAGGATGAGCAGCGACTCGGCTTCGCGATGCCGGCCGACGGCTAGGCGAGGCAGGCCCCGGGCGTGCCTCGGCCCTACTGCCGCCTGAACTGGAGCGCACGCCAGCTCGGCGTCGGTGCAAGCTCGAGCAGCGTCCGGCCGCCCTCGGGCTCCGCGTACCCGAAGTCACCCGTCGCCTCGTCGAAGCTCACCTCGAGCAACTCCTCCTTGACCCGATGGTCGAGATACGCACCCCGGAATACGAGCTTGCGCAGCCAGTACACGAGTGATTCGCCCTCGTTCAGCGAGAGTCGCTCCCAGTGGCGCATCAGGTACTTGCCGAGCGAGCTCCGTGGCTCCTCGATCCGGTTGTCGGCAGCGAGTTCGACGAGATCCAGCGCCTCGTCGTCGTCGAGGTCGCTGTCCGTGATCAGGTCGAGTTTGACGGCGGCAGCGGTGACGCGCTCGCGGAAGTCGTCGGAAGCGAACGCGAAGCGATACCCGAGGAACTCGAGCACGTAGTCGTTGCCGGAGGTGTAGTTGAGCTCTCGCTGGGTCACAGCCTGAACGCTACCCTCAGCGGATGAACTGGCGCGTGACTATCCCGATGTCGGCCGCCGTGCTCGTCATCTGGCTTCTCGGCGCAGCCGTGACGAAGTACGACCTGGCACAGATGGCGTACCTGGCGCCGGTCGCCGTCGTGGTCGTGGGAGCGACAATCGGGATCGTCATGCTGTGGGTCAAGATCATCAGGCAGTCGCGCGAAGATCGGCGCAAGCGGGGCTGACTCGCGGGAGCGGTCGAAGAGCGTACCGCTCCCGCGAGTCAGCATCGTTGTTGTACGCTGCGCATGATCCTCAAGCCGGGAACCCGCGGTTCCCAGCGGCCCCGCCCTCGGAGAAGACCAACCATCACAACGGTTCGACGACGGGGTGTGACACTCAGGGACGCGGCAGGGTCGAAAGTCCGGGAGCCTCGACGGAGCTGTTCTCTTTGGCCTGTTTCTTCCGCCATCCGGGGCGGGACATATCGTGCGCTCCATGGGTGCGAGCTGGAAGATCGAGTCGTTGTCGTATCCCGAGGTGCGCGCGCTCACGCAGGAGCTCGGGGTGTCGGAGACACTCGCAAGTATTCTCGTGCGACGCGGGATCGGCGACCCGGCGGCCGCAAAAGCCTTCCTCGACCCGGAGGGGATCTCCCATGACCCGCTGCTTCTCGGCGATATGGTCATGGCGGTCGAGCGGCTGCGCACCGCCGTCGAGCGGGGTGAGCGCATCTGCGTCCACGGTGACTACGACGTAGACGGCGTCTGTGCGACGGCCCTTGCGACGCTGACCCTGCGAGAGCTGGGAGCGGACGTCGTCTGGCATCTTCCGAGCAGGTTCGAGGAGGGATACGGTGTCTCTGCCACGACGATCGCGCGGCTCGCCGGGGAGGGGGTCAAGCTCATTCTGACGGTTGACTGCGGCATCACGGCGGTGGCGGAAGTGGAGGAGGCACGGCGCCTCGGCGTGGACATGATCGTCACCGACCATCACCGGCCGGCCGAGACGTTGCCGGCATGCCCGATCGTGGCCACGAGGCCTTCCGACTATCCGTTCCCCGACCTCTGCGGTACCGGTGTCGTCGCAAAGCTCGCCCAGGCGTTGCTCGGGGCCGACCACCCGGCACTCGCGCGGCATGCCGATCTGATCGCGCTCGCCACGATCGCCGATGTCGTGCCGCTGCTCGACGAGAACCGCACGCTTACGAAAGCGGGCCTCCGCGGGCTCTCGCGTACCCAGAAGCCGGGGCTCGTTGCGCTGATGCGGGTTGCAGGCGTTGACGCGGCAACGATCGATACGACGGCGGTCGCATTCAGACTTGCTCCGCGGATCAACGCGGCCGGCCGTCTCGGGCACCCCGACGTGGCGTTGCACCTCGTGCTCACCGAGAGCGCCAGGGAGGCCGATCTGCTCGCGAACGAGCTCGAGAGCCTCAATCGCGAACGCCAGGCGGTCGAGGAGAGAATCCTCCGCGAAGCCGTGGCGGCAGTGGAGGCCTGGCCGGCCGAGAAACGCAGCCGCCGTGCGTACGTCGTCTGGGGTGAGGGCTGGCACGAAGGTGTGATCGGGATCGTCGCCTCGCGCCTCGTCGAGCGGTTCGGCCGCCCCGTCGTTCTGATCGCCGGTGAGGGTGACCGGTGGAAAGGCTCTGGCCGGTCTGTGCCGAGCTTCGACCTCCATGCAGGCCTCGCTGCCTGCTCCGAACATCTCGAGCGGTTCGGAGGTCATCGCGCTGCCGCCGGGCTCTCGATCGAGACCGATCGACTAGAGGCGTTCGCCGAGGCGTTCGCCGCGCACGCCGACGGCCTGCTCGGTAAAGAGGATCTTGCGTCGGTGACGCGGATCGACGCGATCGTGCCTGCCACAGCGCTCACCCTCGCCCTCGCATGTGAGCTCGAACAGCTTGCGCCGTTCGGCCTCGGGAATCCCGACGTGACGTTTCTCATAGCCGATTGCGAAGCTGTTGGCGCGGCGACGGTCGGCGACGGAAAACACCTCCGCTTCAGGGTGCGCCAGCAGGGGCGCGATGCGGGTACCGCGATCGCCTTTGGCCTCGGGGGGCAACTCGATTACGTGCGAGCCGAGTCGCATCTGGACATCGCGTTCAGGCTCAAGCAGAACCGCTGGAACGGCACGGTCGCCCCCCAGCTCGTCGTCCGACGCCTTTTCGACACGGCTGAGGCCTACGAGGAGCTACGGACATGGCTCGCCGGGGTGTGGCGCGCGGGTGAAGCAGCCTGGACACCCGAAGCGCGTCGGATTTTCTCGGAGCTCTCGATCGACGACTCCGCCACCAGGCGACAACTGCTCGAGTCTCCTACCTTCCGGGAGCTCCTAGCGCACGGCGCTCCGCTTAGCCTGCCGGAGGCTGCCTGAGTCCGAATTCAGGCTCAGCGGTGTGCCGGCAGGCCGCGACGCGGCGGCCTTGCGAGCGAACGCTCGATCTCGGCCAGGAGCCGCAGCACGCGGCGGCGTTCGATGTATCTCCGGAGTGGTCGCATTGTCCGGTTCTCTTCGGCAGGCCGACGTCGGTTCCTGTCACCCGAAAGTGTCATATCGAGCACCCAGAGGTCTCAGAGTAGACTGAGGCGATGGCCGTAGTCGATACAGAACGCCACCGGAACGACCTCGTCAGCGAGCTGATTGCAAACATCGAGGCGTACAACCCCGGGGTGGACAGGGAGTTGATCTGCCGGGCGTTCGACGCGGCAGAGCTGGCTCACCGGGGCCAGGTGCGGCGCTCCGGCGAGCCGTTCATCGACCATCCGCTGGGAGCGGCGTTGATCTGCGCCCAGCTTCATCTCGATGAGCAGACGATCGCGGCGGCGTTGCTGCACGACGTGATCGAGGACACCGAGACCGGCGGCGAGGAGTTGCTCGCCGCCTTCGGGCCCGAGATCACCCAGCTCGTCGAGGGAGTCACAAAACTGACAAGGATCAGCTTCCAGAGCCGCGAGCAGGCGGACGCGGAGAACTATCGCAAGATGATCGTGGCGATGGCGCAGGACGTGCGCGTGATCCTGATCAAGCTGGCCGACCGGCTTCACAACATGCGGACGATCGAGTACCTCGGCAAGCAGAAGCAGGTACAGAAGGCCAAGGAGACGCTCGAGGTGTACGCGCCGCTTGCCCATCGGCTCGGTATCCACGCTGTCAAGTGGGAGCTCGAGGATCTCTCCTTCCAGATCCTGCATCCACGCAAGTACGCCGAGATCAAGGCGATGGTTGCCGATCGCCGGGCCGACCGTGAGGCCCAGGTCGAGACGGCGGGAGCGGCACTGAAGGACGATCTCGAGAAGGCCGACATCCCCTCCGACATCTCCGGGCGTGCGAAGCACTTCTACTCGATCTACGACAAGATGGCCAAGAAGGGCCGCGAGTTCAACGAGATCTACGACCTCACCGCCATGCGGGTGTTGATCGAGCGCGGCGGCGACGAAGGAACCCGTGACTGTTACGCGGCGCTCGGGATCATCCATGCGCTCTGGAAGCCGATGCCCGGCCGGTTCAAGGACTTCATCGCGATGCCGAAGCTGAACCGCTACCGCTCGCTTCACACGACGGTGATAGGCCCGAACGGGACGCCGCTCGAGATCCAGTTGAGGACGCGCGAGATGCACGAGGAGGCCGAGTTCGGCGTCGCCGCGCACTGGCTCTACAAGCGTGGCCACTCGTCGAAGGGCGACGACGAATGGGTCGCGTGGGTGAAGACCCTGATGGACTGGCAGGGCGACGACCAGGACGCGGCCGAATACATGCGCACGCTCCGCACCGACCTCTTCGACGACGAGGTCTACGTCTTCACGCCCAAGGGCGAGGTGAAGACGCTGCCCGCGGGCGGGACACCGATCGACTTCGCCTACGCGGTTCACACCGATGTCGGGCACAACACGGTCGGAGCCAAGGTGAACGGCCGGATCGTGCCGCTGCACTACAAGCTGAAGAATGGCGACTTCGTCGAGATCCTGACGTCGAGATCCGGCAGGGGGCCGTCGCGCGACTGGATGTCGGTCGCGGCGTCGTCCCGCGCCCGCAGTCGGATCCGGCAGTGGTTCCAGCGGGAGACGAAGGGTGAGACCGAGGCAAAGGGCCGGGAGGCTCTCGACCAGGCCCTCAAGGCCCAGAACCTGCCGTATCGCAAGCTCCAGGGGTCGTCCGTGCTGGCGCAGGTGATCCGCGAGCTCGGGTTCAAGAAAGCGGAGGACTTCTATCTCGCCGTCGGCTCGGGCAAGCTCGGCACGGGACAGGTCGTGAACAGGGTTCTGCAGCGGCTGAAGACCGACCAGGTCGCAGAGGAGCCCGCCGTGACGCTGAAGGCACCCAAGGCGCGTTCGACGGTTGCGGGAGAGAACCTCGGGATCGTCGTGCAGGGCGTTGACGACGTGTTACTTCGCCTCGCCAAGTGCTGCACTCCGGTGCCGGGAGACGAGATCCGGGGCTATATCTCACTCGGCCGTGGGATCACGATTCATCGCGCCGACTGCCCGAACGTGAAGGCGCTGATGCGGAACCCCGAGCGTTTCACGCCGGTCGCGTGGGAAGGGAACGCGAAGGTAAGCTTCAGGGTGCAGATCGCAGTCGAGGCCTGGGATCGCGCCAGGCTGCTCGAGGACGTGGCGCGGACGTTCGCCGAGCACGGCGCGAACATCGTTGCCTACGGTGGCACCGTCGAAGACGGAATGGCAAAGAACTGGTATACCGCCGAGCTCGGTGACGTCAATGACCTCCGCTCGCTGCTCTCGGCCCTGCGTCAACTCGACGCGGTGTTCGACGCGTATCGCGTCACTCCCGCCTGACAACCGTGCGGAGCAGGCGTCGTGCCTCCGGACCAGGTGATCGCCAGACCGCTGTCTCTCCGGACGCGCGGACTACATCACCTCTCGATAGTGGTTGCCCTCGATCCGGTAGATCCAGTAGCGGCCGTCAACGACCTCGTGGTCGGCATCGAAGGCAATCGGAGACCCGACCACCGAGGGATCGATCCGGATGTCGGGCAGAGCCCTCGCGACGCCCTTCCGCGTGGCCTCGCCGTTGCGGCACGACTCGAATGCGGCAGTCGCAACGGCTTCCATCGCGACGTCGGACAGTGCCGCGAAAGGGGCCAGGTCTCCGAAGATCTCGTCGTAGAGCCTCAGGGACGCCGCCCCATCCTCGAGAAGTGAAACGTCGGGAGCCGGACTGGCGACGTAGGCACCGGTCGCGTGGAACTCGTTGATGTTATGGAGGGTGTCGCCTCCGACGATCGTCGGGTTCTTGCCGGCAGCGTGCAGTTGATCGACGAGACGTTGGGCGTCGTCCGGCTCGACCAGGGCCAGCACGACGACATCACCTCGCGACGAACCGGCCTGTGCAACGACATCCGCGTAGTCCGCCTGCCCGATGTCTACCGAAGCTCGCTGAAATTCGAGTTGGTCTTTCTTCAACCCTCTGGCAATCCTCTTCGAGAGGTCGAGCCCGTAGGCCTCGTGGCCGCCAACGATCAGGATGCTCTTTGGATCGAGCCTCGACGCGATGAGTCGTGCGATAACGTCGGCCTGTCGCTGGTTGTTCCCCACGACCCTGAAAAAAAGCTTCAGATGCCCGTCGGCCAGTTCAACGTTGGTTGCGGACGGCGTCACGTAGGCGAGGCCGGCAGCGTCGAAGACCGGCCCAGCCGCCTCCGTGTCTATCGACGTTACAGGCCCGACGACACCGACGATAGACGGGTCGGCCGCAAGTCGTTTCGCCTCCTGGACGGCTAGCTCGGGTTCGGCGTACACGTCGCTCGGCTCTATCCTGAATGAGGAACCATGCTCTGCGTTGAAGCTGTCGAGCCTCACTCGAGCCCAGTTCATTGCCGCAGGCTGGGTTGCGCCGGCCGATCCGGTAGAGGCCATCACAGCAATTGTTCCGTCACACGCTCTCATGCCGTCGCCCCGATGCTCGCCCGGCATGACCGATGCCGTCGAGCCGCAGCCGGTGAGGAGTGTGGCGCCGAGCGCGGTGGCAGCGAGCCATAATGCCTGCCCGCGACTCACCAGAGCACGACCAGTCCGACGGAGGCGAGAGCCAGGAGCACTACGCTGACGCTGAGCAGGACCTTCTGCGCTGCAGTAGACCCGAGCGTGGCGGTCAGGCCACCGGTGAGGAAGGCGAGCGCGAGGGCCGCCTCGAGGAACTCGAGGTTGTGTGATCTTCGGAGCTGGTTCTCGGCGGAGTGGAGCGATACGACGGACTCGTCGAGTGCTGCGCGCGCGTCGATGATCCTGCGGGGAGTCGTCCAGTCGGGATTGCTCGACGAGAACGGTGATGTGGGCCGCGCCGCTGGTGACTTTGCGAGCCACCAGTCGACCGCACGAACAGTCTCGGAGTCCATCAGGCCACGGATGTCGGCAGAGCGTGCCTGATCGTTTTGAGCCATGGCGCTCCGGAAGGATAGGAAGAGGTTACGTTCGCCGAACGCGACCGCCGATGCGTTCTGCTGCAGCACATTGGCGTTGTTCACCGCCTGGGTCGAGATCGCGAACTCCTGCTGGGCATGGCCGGCGTGCACCGCTGCCCTCCAGGCGATGAGCCCAGCCACTATCGCCGCTGTCCCGAGGAGAATCGAAAGAGCAAGCGGAAGCCAATCGGGGCTGTCGGCCCTCGCGGCGTGGGTGGAGGCGGGATTGTGTGGAATTACGTATCGCTCCGATGGTGGTGCCTGCCCGGCCGCACGCGGCAGACGTGCCGCCAGCGTCCCGAACAGAAGCGGAGATTACCTGAGATCGCAGCGCCGGAGATGGCAGCTTCGAGGCGGCCGAGAGCTCACTTTTGTACCATTCCCGCCTACCGGAACGCCGACCCGGCAAGGTGGTATCTTCTTGTCGGTGAGACCGTCCTCGTCCCGTTACGCTAGAGAGGAGACGAATGGCTATGAGCGAGCCCCCGAGCTGCGCGAGAAGCCCTGAGCGTCTTCCCTCGACCCTCACATCATGGTAGGCTCGTTGTCGCGCAGTACGGGAGGAGGGGAGAGGGGTCGTCACGCGATCCAGCTCTGGAAGTTTGTCGCGGTGATCGCGGTGGTCGAGGCGATGAACGTGATCCTGACGAACCGGGTGGATGCCCTCGGACTGGAGCAGCAGGGGCTGTCTGCCGAGCTGGAAGTTGTACAGGTTGTCGAAGGGACGGCAAACATCCTGTTCGTGGCATTTCTCTTTGTCGCGGTTGTCCAGGTCATCCTCCAGCGCCGCAACCCGGAACGTGGGAGCTCGAAACGGATTGCCCCGACGATGATGGTGGTCTACCTCGGGATTGCCTCGTTCAACGTCGCCATGAACATTCTCGTTCTCGTTCTCGTTCCCGACCTCCAGGATGCGAGCCAGACCGACCTCATTGGCGTCCTCGCGCTGATCTTCCTGTCGAACATGCTCATCTTCTCGCTCTGGTACCAGTTGGCCGACTACTACCTGCCGGGCGGTGCCTTCGACTTCCCCCCGAACGCAGCGTATCCCGACGACCCGCCGCGGTGGGTTGACTACGTCAGCCTCTCGTTCTTCACGCAGTCCACCTTCGGCCCGACCCTCGAGGGCGTTCGTACACGCCCTGCCAAGGTGCTGATGATGCTCCAGACGTCCCTCGCTCTCGTCGTCCTCGTCGTCCTGATAGCCCGCATCATCAGGGCGCCTGTCTGACGCGGCCTCGAAGCAAGATGGGAGGATGTCTCCCACCGTGCGTCCTCGCTCGAGGCCCCGTCAGAGATGCTTTCCCGGGATGCAGCCTGCCGTTGCGGGAGCGGCTACTCGTCCCAGTACAGCTCGCCGGTGTGCTCATCGCGCAGAGAGATGCGAGAGGTCAAATTTTCGGCAACCCAGTCCGCAGCCACAACGGTCGCGTGCTGAGCCTCCGTTGCGGTCATCCAGACCGAGAACGAGACTAGGCCGCCGTCATCGACCTGGCCGACCTCGTAGCGGATGTATCCCGGGAGGCGCTTGAAGATCGGGACTAGTCCCGCTTTTGAGATCTCGGCAACCTCGTCGGCTGTGCCAGACTTGAGGTCGTACAGCGCTACGCGAAAATGACTCATGTGGTTGGCCTCAGTTCTTTGGAGATGATTTGCGGTCGGTGCCGTACACGATGACGATGATCCCGCATTGCGACGGCAAAAAAACCCTACCAGAGCGCGGGTGCGAAAAGCAAGAGCGCTGCACATCGT
>SHVL01000047.1 GCA_009694305.1 Thermoleophilia bacterium | reverse complement strand
ACTCGGCGTCGGTTACAGGATCGTGTTCTTCGGGTGCTGCTGCTCTTCTTCGCGCCACTGTTCCTGGAATGCGTCGGCATCGGCGAACTCCTGCTCGGTTCGTTCGATCTCACGGGCGTCCTCGGGTACGGGGTGCTCGCCCACTGCCTTCGTGCGAGTCGCTGTCCGCACCGCCAGCACGAGCAGCGGAATCATGACGACCACGATGATGATCACGGGAAGCATGCATGCAGGCTACCGCGCTGAACGGCTGTCGGGGGCGAAACTGTCGTTGTCCCCCGTTCGGGTGAACTTTCCTGCTCGATCTGGTGATTTCCATCACCCTCCCTAGAGTGTGTGGCATGGGGATGAACGAGGGGATGAACGAGGGGCGGGGTGTGCCGGATGGCTGTGACTGTTGCGGCCGCGATGCCGAGGACTGCAGCATGCTCGAGGCGGGATGGGTGAGCGACGCACAGCTCCTTGCCCGGGGTGGGGTCTACTGCCGGGCGTGCGCCCACCTGCTGTGGATCGTTCGCCTCGACGAGGAGTGTGTCTGGTGCGAGGTACCGATGGTCGAGGAGGAAGCAGCTGAGGCGCAGGGCTGGGTGTACTTCGCCAATACGCTTGGCGACCTGCACCCGTGTTGCCCCGGCTGCCTTGCCGAGCGCTTTGGAATCACGGCCCGGCTGCCGGCCGGCGGCGACCTCTAGCCGAGGGAGGACGTCCCCGCTCCCGTCCGGGTGCGAGGTGTGCGCACGGCTCACACCGGCGGCACGAGGGAGACGAGCACGCTCGCGGCGGCGAGTACGAGAAGGACTGCGGCAAGCTCCGCACGGCGACGTGCTGCGGCCCCGAGCGCGAAGGCGAGGGCAACGAGCGCAATCTTGATTCCGAGTGCCGCACCGTACGCCGTATCGATCAGGTCGGCCGGCCCCTGGAGGTGCGTGAGGGCGAGGCCGGATCCCGTGGTGACGAGGACGAGTGCAGCGAGGACGGCGACGCGCCCCAGCCGACGGCCGCGGGACAGGGAGAGAGCGACGACGACAGACCCGAGCCAGACCCCGAACGCAGCAATGTGGACCGCTGCGAGAACGATCGAGACCTGTACGGGCAAGCCGGAAATCCGATGGGTGGAGGCCGCATAGACGACCGCGACCGGTACTCCGGTGGCCGGGATCATCCACTGAACACGTGGTGACGACGACCTCACCGCTCCGGCGAGCGCCCACAGCCCGAGAGCCCCGCCGAGACGAAGCGCAGCGAGGTGCCCGTAGCGCGTGAGCAGCACGTCCCCGGCAAACCCGCTGTCGAGCAGGCGTGCAGGAGCGAGAGTCGCGATCTGACCGGCGAGCGCCACGGGTTCCGCCACGATCATCAGGATGACCCCGGCCGACACGAGGTGCCAGCAGCGAGCCGTCATCCCTCCGGAGACGAGCGCGGCAAGGACGACGCCGAACCCGAGGGCGAAACCAAGGAGAGAGAGCCAGCGTCCGAGAGCAACGAGGACTGTGCTTCCGGGAAGATTGGCCGGGGCCGCCGCGTTGGTCGGCGGCCCCACGCTGAACAGAAACGAGCCGTGGGCCGGGTGGGTGTCGGCCCCGATCACCCTCCATTCGACGACATACGAGCCCCGGGCGCTCGCGTTGACAGCGCGCATGAGCGTCACCCCCGTGGCGGCCACGGGGCCGTGCGAGGCATCATGTCCGTCGGGGCCCGTGACCGTGATGCCGTCGCCGATCGGATCCACCTTCTCGTCGAGGCGGACGACGACGACATGCGGTGGCCGGGCGAGCTCCGCATCCGCGGTGGGTGTGGTGCCGACAACCCGCGGGTGTGCTGCCGCCTGAGCCGGAATGAGAGCGACCGCGACGAGGGCAACGATGATCGCCCGCAGAGGCGTCACGAGCCGACTTCGAGAGGTGCGGCTCCGATCGGAGAGCGTTGTGGTTTGCTGCTGACGATGCGGATCACGAGCCCGGCTGCGATCAGGGAGAGAAGGCCCCCGGTGACAAACGCTCCCTGGTAGTCGCCGAACCAGGTGCGCACCGCACCTGCACCGAAGGCGGCAAAGGCGGCACCGAGCTGATGGGCCGCGAAGACCCAGCCGAACACGATTCCCACTCGTTCGCGGCCGAAGACCTGGGCGGTGATCGCCACGGTCGGAGGGACAGTCGCAACCCAGTCGAGGCCGTAGAAGACGACGAACACGATCACGCCCAGATTCGACGAGCCGATCACGAACGGCAGGGCGAGAAGCGAGAGACCGCGGAGGCCGTAGTACCAGAAGAGCAGCCAGCGAGGGTCGTACCGATCCGTGAGCCATCCGGAGCCCAGCGTGCCGACGAGGTCGAAGACACCGATCACCGCGAGCAGGCTGGCAGCGGTCACCCCCGACATGCCGTGGTCGATCGACGCGGGGATCAGGTGGGTGCCGATGAGCCCGTTCGTCGTCGCCCCGCAGATGAAGAAGCTCGAGCTCAGGAGCCAGAATGTTTGGTTCCGCGACACAGTCGCGAGGCCCCCGATGGCCGCGCTGAACGGGTTCTCTCGCTGAATAGGAGGATCGTCTACGACTGCGCCGAGCGGACGGAGTCCGATGTCGGCGGGACTGTCGCGGAGGAGGAGGAGGACGAGGGGAAGTGTGATTGCGAGCGAGACGAGCGAGACGGTCAGCATCGCGGAGCGCCACCCCTGCGATGTCACGATCCAGCCGAGGAGCGGCAAAAAGATGAGCTGGCCGCTCGCGTTGCTGGCCGTGAGCATGCCGACCACAAGGCCTCGGCGCTCCACGAACCACCGATTGGCGATCACGGCGGCGAGCGTGATGCCGATAGCGCCCGTCGCGAGCCCGTTTGCCGCACCGAGGAGAAGGTCGAGCTGCCACGGCACCCTGATCTGCGTCATGAGCAGCGAGCTGACCGCGATCGTCCCAAGGGCGATGGCAATCACTCGGCGGATCCCAAACCGGTTGTAGAAGCCTGCGGCGAACGGCCCACCGAGGCCGTAGAGAATGAGATTGATCGCGACGGCGGCCGAGATCGTCGCCCGCGACCAGCCGAACTCGTCCTGCAGCGGCACGATCAGCACGCCGATCGTCGATCGGAACCCTGCCGCGGTGATCAGCGTCACGAACGAGATGGCGACGACGACCCAGCCGTAATGGATGCCTCTCAGCTCGAGGCGTCGCGCCAGTCTTGTCGAAAGCGATCCGGTCATTCCCGTCGATACCGCCGAACGGCTCAGTTGCGGCTCGGGTCGGGTGGCATCAGGGCGAGCACGGCGAACGCACCGCCCTTGCGCCGCAGCACGGTGCTCCAGAGGTGGTCGGCCTCGGCCGTGAAGACGTCCTCGGCGAGCGCCGGTTCGAGGATCCAGGACTCCTCCGCGATCTCGCCCTCGAGCTGGTGCGGCCCCCAGCCTGCGTAGCCGGCGAACACGCGGGCGCGCGTCAGGCTGGCGATGTCGGCGGCGGCCTCGATCTCACCGGGGAGGAACCCGATCGAGTCGAGTACGAGGGCGGCTGCTTCGGCCGTGTCGCCGAAATCCCCGAGAACGACGATGGCCTGCGGCTGCACGGGGCCGCCGATGTACACGAGTTCCCCCTCCTCGACGATCTCGGTGAGGGGCGGCACCGCATCTGCGACCGACACGGGTGAGGGGCGGTTCAGGATCACGCCCATCGCGCCCTCCTCTCCGTGCTCTCCCACGAGAATGACGCTGCGGCGGAAGTTCGGGTCGAGCAGATCGGGGCCGGCGATGAGGAGCTGTCCACGGAGAGAGTGCATCGGCTCATTGTGACGGCCGCAGCAGGTCAACGGGGGCGTATGATGGTGTCGATGCCGCCGAGTCGAGAGATTCATCTAGCAGCACGACCGCAGGGGGCACCGCAGCCAACCGACTTCGCACTCGTCGAGACCGAGGTGCCGGAGCCTGCCGAGGGTCAGGTGCTGATCCGCAATGCGTTCGTCTCGGTTGACCCGTATATGCGGGGCCGGATGAACGACACGAAGTCAGCTGCCTGGAGCCGCGCATCCTACGTGCCGCCGTTCGAACTCGGAGAGGTGATGACAGGAGCGGCGGTCGGCCAGATCGTCACGTCGCGCAACGACGGCTTCGAGGAGGGTGCGTGGGTCGTGCACCACCTCGGCTGGCGGGAGCTTGCGCTCTCGAACGGGAAGGGCCTCGTCCTGTTCGATGCGGCCTCCGGGTCCGTCTCGACCTCTCTCGGGGTGCTCGGGATGCCGGGCCTGACGGCCTACGTCGGACTGCTCGACGTTGGCCGGGTGGAGGCGGGCGAGACCGTGTTCGTCTCGGGTGCCGCCGGTGCGGTCGGGTCTGCGGTCGGTCAGATCGCGAAGCTGAAGGGCTGCCGTGTGATCGGGAGCGCGGGATCGGCCGCGAAGGTCGCCTGGCTCAGGGAGATCGGCTTCGACGAGGCGTTCGACTATCACGATGTCGTGGCCGGAGAGGCTCTGAGCGACGGAATCGACGTGTATTTCGACAACGTGGGCGGGCCGATGCTCGAGGCGGCGCTCGCCGCACTCCGCGTGCGCGGCCGCGTCGTCGCCTGTGGCGCCATCTCGCAGTACAACGCCACGGAGTGGCCGGCAGGCCCCGGAAACCTCTTCCTCGTCGTCACGAAGCGGCTGCGGATGGAGGGATTCATCGTCTCCGACCATGGCGGCCGGCTGCCGGCGTTCCTCGCCGAGGTCGGGCCGTGGGTGCGTGACGGCGCAGTGCGCTACCGCGAGACCGTCGTCGAGGGGATCGAGCATGCGCCCGCCGCGCTCATCGGCCTGCTCGCCGGTGAGAACATCGGGAAGATGCTCGTGCGAGTCGGGCCGGGAAACACATAGACTGAGACGATGAAGTGGCGCTGCAAGGTGTTCGGTCACAGGGTGCCGAAGTCGCGCCGGTTCTTCCTCACCGAGGTTTTCCAGCGCTGCGAACGCTGCGGCGCGCGCGTGCCGTCGAAGTAGTCCGTTGGGAGGGCCCTTGGGGTGAGGCTTCAGCCTCACCGCCCGGTTGGGCGCTTCTAGGCCATCGGCTCGATCGCGGTGAGGAATTCGCGCGGTGTCAGGATTCGGGGCTGCTCGAGTTCGAGCGCCAGGAGCGCCTCGTCTCCGGTGCCGATCGCTTGTGCGCCGGCTGCGAGCGCAAGCGCAATGAGGAAGTCGTCGTCGGGGTCGCTCGGGACGTGGCGGACGGGTGGCGGATCGTTCGCGAGAATCGCGTCGGATCGGATCACCGCGAGGAGGTCGGTCGCGGCAGCGGGGGCGATCCTGCGCGCGATGTGAGGGCGGCGGAGGACGGATTCGAGCTCATCGAGAAGTGCGGCGGAGACGACGAGCTCATACAGGCCGTTCTCCCAGGCATGAAGGACATTTGCGGGCACGCTGTCCCGTCGGAGCAGCGCAGAGACGAACACGTTGGCATCTATGACGACGCGCAGCATCAAGCATCTAGGATGCGCACCGCTTCTGACGCCTCCGACGCTCGGTCATTGACTGTCGCCATTGCTGAGTTGGTTTCGGTTCCGCGCTCGTCCACGGCAACGCCGCAATGCCTGGGCCTGCGCCATCACCTCTGCACAGCTTTGGGTATAGAGGGCGAGGCGACCAGCAGGGTGGTAGTCGCGACTTGCGAAGGCAACCGGTCATGTGAGGTGGCCGGGTATCGCCTGGCTCTCAGTGCCCAGCAACGCCTCGCCCAGTAGAAACCTCCGACTCCCAGAACGGGGTTTCGAACTGCTCCCAGAATTCGTGGTAGTCCTCGTTGGCAATATCCGGTGAGGCATTGAGTCGTTGGAACCCTAACTTCTTAAATGAGGTCCGCAGCAGGCAGTGGCGTACCGCGTGTGTTGAAATTTTCAAAGCTCTCTTGGCACGCCGACCGGCGACAGCATTTGACGATCTTCGACTCGCGATCTGAATGGATCCTCCACGCCCACGATCCCGTATGCCATACAATCACCTAAAGCACCAGTGTCGAAGGAGAAACTATGCACGAGGTCAAGCTTCAGCTGCAGTGGGTCGTACAGTCCCAGTTCGCCGGCTACTACGCGGCCAAGGAAAAAGGATTCTACGCCGACCAGGGTCTCGACGTGACAATGCGCGAGGGTGGCGCCGATATTGTGCCGCAGATGGTGCTCGCGCAGGGTGGCGCCGACTTCGCGATTTCGTGGGTGCCGAAGGCACTCGCCTCGCGCGAGCAGGGCGCCATGATCACCAACGTCGCCCAGGTCTTCCAGAAGTCGGGCACGCTGCAGGTCTCGTGGGCGGATTCCGGCATCAAGACGCCTGCTGACTTCAAGGATAAGAAGATCGGTAGCTGGGGCCTCGGCAATGATTTCGAGGAGGATGCTGAACTCACCAAGGCGGGCCTTGATTTGGCGACCGATGTCGATCTCGTCCCGCAGCAGTCCGACATGTCGGCCTTGCTCAACCGTGAGATCGACGTAGCAGAGGCGATGACGTACAACGAGTACGCGCAGCTGCTCGAGGCGAAGAACCCGGAGACCAATGAGCTTTACACCGCCGAGGACTTCAACATCATCAACGACACCGAAGAGGGCGTCGGCATGTACCAGGACGCAATCTGGGCTTCCCAAGAGCGTCTCACAGATCCGGAGTACCAGGCGCTCACCCAGAAGTTCGTGACCGCATCACTGGCCGGCTGGATCTACTGCCGGGACAACCCTCAGGAGTGCGCGGAGATCATCACGGAAAATGGTGCCAAGCTCGGTGCGAGCCACCAGCTGTGGATGATGAACGAGGTCAACAAACTCATCTGGCCGTCACCAGCCGGCGTCGGGATCATCGTGCCTGAGTTGTGGGCGCAGATGGTTTCCGTCGCAGCGCGCACGAAGAACGTCGAGGGCTCCACGATCATCGCTGCGGAGCCGGCAGCTGAGTCGTACACGAACACGTACGCGGAGGCAGCAAACGCCGAGCTCACCGCGGCGGGACTCGACACGACCGGTGAATCATTCGCACCGATCACCGTCACGCTGAACGAGGGCGGCGACTAGTCAGCACCCCGGCCGGTGCACCGGCGCCGACGGCATGCCGACACCCTCAGGCGCCGTCGAGCAGTTCGGGAGTGAACCGCTGGACCCAGCGAACCGCCAGCAGGATCACCTCAGGAGGGAACCAGAACCCCGCGAACGCCGGCAATCGGTAGGGGCCGGGCAGCCCGTCCCTTCGGGCTGCTCCAGGTGGGGCCGACAAACCCTGCACCCGAATGCTGGAGCACGTGCGCCTTGCTTCAGTAGTGGTATCGCGCCTGGATGATGATGATGAGGCTATCTCCGTCGAGCGTGTATACCAGTCGATGCTCGTAGGTGATGCGACGCGACCAGTAGCCGGACAGGTTCTGTCCCAGGGGCTTCGACTTGCCGATCTTCGCGGACTTCTCGTTGAGCCTGGAGTGCGAGCTCCATCGCCTCGTCCTCGGAGAGGTCGTCATTCCTCGCCCACGACCTTTCGAAGACTCCGCTCAGAAGTTTCTCCCGTGCGCTTCCTCGACGAGGTCCGAGTCCTTGATCCCGCGCCGGGCAGCCGAGACGCGCATGGAGCGCGCGATATCGGCGCTCAGGTAGATGGTGAGCTTCTCCTTGGCCATCATTACATTTGTACAGGTATGACGCTATACCGCTATAACGGCAATACGAGTAGTGGCCCGCAAGTGGCTTTTTGGAACGGTGCGTGTTGCTCAGGCGTCCAGGGCTGCGCGGAGAGAGGCCACGTAGCTGCGGAGCGCCGCGGGGCCATCCTCGGCGACCTGCACCGCGCGTGAGCCGACGACGATCCCGTCGGTGAGATCCGCCGCCGCGCGCGCCTGCTCGGGCGTCGAGATGCCGAAGCCGGCGTAGAGCGGGACGTCCGTGAGGGCGCGGGTGCGGGCCGCGAGCCCGGCGAGTGCATCCGAGAGCTCGGTGCGGGCGCCGGTCGTGCCGGTGAGCGTGACGAGGTAGAGCCAGCCGTCGGTCTCGGAGGCGGCGAGCGCGATGCGCGCGTCGGTCGAGGTGGGGGCGACGAGCTGAACGCGCCGGAGCTCGGGCCGGGAGCCCGCGGCGGTGTCGGCGATGATGAAGCTGGTTGCGCCCGCGGCCCGCGCGTCCGTCTCGAAACGCGCCCAGCCGTAGGCCTCCAGGAGGGAGGCGTAGGTCATCGGGATCAGTGGCGTGTCGCCGACGAGAGCGCGCGTGGCGGCGACGCATTCGAGGCAGGCGGCGGTGCGCATTCCCGCCGCGAGTGCCTTCTCGGCGGCGGCGCGGATCACCGGCCCGTCGGCGAGTGGGTCGGAGAAGGGAAAGCCGACCTCGATGATGTCGGCGCCGCCTGCGACGGCCGCTTCGGCCAGGGCGGGCGTCTCTGCACCGGCCATCAGATAGATGGCGAGGGTCTTGCTCATGACGCCATCCCGAGCGCCGCCAGCACCTCGGCCAGATCCTTGTCGCCGCGGCCCGACAGGCACACCGCGATGTACTCCGCGTCGATCTCCTCGACGACGGCGAGTGCATGGGACGACTCGAGCGCAGGGATGATCCCCTCCATCTTCGAGAGGCGCTGGAACGCCTCGAGCGCCTGTTCGTCGGTGCAGGGGAGGTACTCGGCGCGTCTCGTGTCGCGCAGATACGCGTGCTCGGGGCCGACGCCGGGGTAGTCGAGACCGGCCGAGATGGAGTGGGCATCCGCGATCTGGCCGTCGGAGTCCGCGAGGATCGACGAGCGCGATCCGTGGAGGACACCGGTCCGGCCTCTGCCGAGCGATGCCGCACCCGCTGCCTCGACGCCGATCAACCGCACCCCGGGGTCGTCGATGAATCCGGCGAACATCCCGATCGCGTTCGAGCCGCCGCCGATGCAGGCGATGACCACCTCTGGAAGAGCACCCTCGGCCTCGAGCAATTGCCCACGCGCTTCGCGTCCGATGACCGCCTGCAACTCCCGCACGATCTCGGGGTAGGGCGCGGGGCCAACACAGGAGCCGATCACGTAGTGGGTCGTCTCGACGTTCGTGATCCAGTCGCGGATCGCCTCGCTCGTCGCTTCCTTCAGCGTCTTCGTGCCGAACTCGACGGGAACGACGGTTGCGCCCATCAGGTACATCCGCTCGACGTTTGGCGCCTGCCGGCGCATGTCCTCGGATCCCATGAAGACCACACATTCGAGACCGAACCGCGCACAGGCGGTGGCGGTTGCGACTCCATGCTGCCCGGCGCCGGTCTCGGCGATGATCCTCTTCTTGCCGAGCCGACGTGCGAGCACCACCTGGCCGAGAGCGTTGTTGATCTTGTGCGCGCCCGTGTGGTTGAGGTCCTCGCGCTTGAGATACAGCCTCTTGCCAGGTGCGAAGCGAGGGGCGAGCGTGATCGGCGACGGCCGACCCGTGTAGGTGCGGCCGAGATGCTCGACCTCGGCGAGGTAGTCGGGATCCGCGAGTGCCTCGGCCCATGCGGCCGTCAACTCGTCGAGGGCGGGGATCAGCGTCTCGGGCACGTATCTGCCCCCGTAGGGGCCGTAGGTCTCCATGGTCGTCATCAGCGCGCTGCCTCCACGTATCGCCGTACTCTGTCATGGTCTTTGATGCCCGGCGCCGACTCGAGCGACGAGGCCGCGTCAACCGCCCACGGGCGTACGACCGCGATCGCCTCGCGCACGTTGTCGGGCCCGAGTCGTCCCGCGAGCATGATCCGACCCTCTGCTTCGGCTGCGGCCCGCCAGTGATCGGGGTCGGCTTCCTCCCAGGGGAGGTCGAGGATGCGCGCGACCTCGACACCGTTGCGAAACAGCGCGCCCTCCCGGCCCCGCACCTTGCCTTTCTCGGCAACGTGTACCTGGTCGAGGTCTGCGTCGGACTCGCCGGTCTCGCCGACCCACACGGCCACCGACAGCATCCCGTCCGGCACATCGAGTACCGCTCTGGCCGCCCTCGGGCTTTCGGGCACGAGGACGAAGCCCGCAAGATCTGCTCCTGCCTCGGCGGCCGCTGCCACGTCTTCCTCCCGGGTCAGGCCGCAGACCTTGACGAGCGGGCGGGAGAGGAGTTCCCGCAGCTTTGCCCCTGGGTCGGCGGCTCGCATCAGGGTCGAGCCGACGAGGACTGCGTCGGCGCCTGCAAGCTCGGCCGCTGCCCCCTGGGCGCGCGTCGCAATCCCACTCTCGGCGATCACGATACGGTCGGCCGGAATGCGAGCCACGAGCTCGAGTTGGGCGCGCCGGTCGATCGCGAACGTGGCGAGGTCGCGGGCGTTCACGCCGAGCACGCGGGCGCCGAGGGCGATGCCGCGGTCGAGCTCCTCGGCATCGTGGGCCTCGACGAGCGTGTCGAGGCCGAGAGCGGCCGCGACCTGCAGCAGCCTCGCGACCTCCGCGTCGTCGAGGTCGCGCAGCAGAAGGAGTGCAGCGTCGGCACCGGCCTCCTGTGCGGTGCGGAGATGCTCGTCTGTCGAGAAGAATCCCTTGGCGAGAAGTGGCGCGGTGGTCGCTGACCGGGCGGCGCGGAGATCGTCCCAGGTACCGCCGAAGAGCTCGTCTACGAGTACCGAGATGGCCGCGGCACCCGCGGCTGCGTAGGCAGGTGCGATCACGGCCGGGTCTGCGTCCGGGCGAAGGTCTCCCGCCGACGGCGACCGTCTCTTGATCTCGGCGATTGCGCCGAGCCCGGGCTGTGCGAGCGCGTCGTTGAACCGTCCCATCAGCCAGGCTCCTGTGCGGAGAAGGAGATGAGGGCATCGAGTCGATCATGGACCGCGCCGGAGTCGATCGTCTCGCCGCCGAGCGCGACCCCTTCGCGCAGATCGGCCGCGAGTCCGGCGGCGACGAGTGCGCCGGCCGCGTTGAGGAGAACCGCGTTGCGACGGCCGCCGCGCTCACCTGCGAACACCGATCGGATCGTGGCGGCGTTCTGCGCCGCCGAGCCTCCACGCAACTCCTCCGGTTCGGTCGGGTCGATGCCGAGGTCGCGGGGGTCGAGCTCCCACTCGTGGACGTCGCCGTCCACGACTTCGACGACGAGGCTCTTGCCGAAGGGCGAGAGCTCGTCGAGACCCCCTGCACCGTGCACGACAAAGGCCCGACGCGACCCGAGTTTTGCCAGCGCCGCGGCGTACGTCGGCGCGAGGTCTGCGGCGTAGACACCGAAGACGCCGTCGCAGGCTCCGGTGGGATTCGTCAGCGGACCGAGGACGTTGAAGACCGTGCGAATCCCGAGCTCCTGCCGCACCGCAGCGACGTGGCGCATCGCCGGATGGTGCGCGCGAGCGAACATGAAGCCGAAGCCGAGCTCGTCGATCGAGCGTGCGATGCGTTCGGGCGACTGCTCGAGGCCGATCCCGAGCTCCTCGAGCACGTCGGCGGATCCTGCAGCGGAGCTGGCTGCCCGATTTCCGTGTTTCGCCACTGCCGCCCCGGCTGCGGCGGCCACGAGGGCAGCGGCGGTCGAGATGTTGAACGTGCCTGCGCCGTCGCCGCCCGTACCGACGATGTCCACCACGGGGGAGCGCTGCGGCGTGACCGGCACCACGTGCTCCCGCATCACCTCCGCAAACCCTGCTATCTCGTCGGCCGTCTCGCCCCTCGCGCGAAGCGCAACGAGGAACCCCGCGATCCGGGCCGGCGTCTCCTCACCGCCCATGATCGAGCCCATCAACTCCCGCGCATCGGCGTGCGAAAGATGGTGGCCGTCGAGCAGCAACTCGATCGCCGGGCCGACGTTCACGGCTGCTCCAGGAAGTTCCTCGCAAGTGCCGGGCCGAGCGGCGTGAGGACGCTCTCCGGATGAAACTGCACGCCCTCGACGGGGAATGTGGCGTGCCGAACACCCATTATCTCGCCGTCTGCTGTGTGTGACGTGATCGTGAGCTCGGCCGGCACGTCGAGGGCTGCGAGCGAGTGGTAGCGCCCGACCTCGACGTCGGCAGGCAGTCCCGTATAGACCCCGAGGCCGTCATGCGAGATCGTGCTCGACTTCCCGTGCAGCAGTGCTTTGGCGTGCCCTACGGTGCCTCCGAATGCCTCCACGATCGCCTGGTGGCCGAGGCAGACACCGAGGGTGGGGATGGTCGGCCCGAGGGCCCGGATCAGGTCGATCGAGACGCCGGCCGTCTCGGGACGGCCGGGGCCAGGGGAGACGACGAGGCGGTCATAGCCGCCATCGAGCGCCTCGTCCACGGTGATCGCGTCGTTCCGCACCGTCACGACCTCGGCTTCCAACTCCTCGAAGAGGTGCACGAGGTTGTAGGTGAACGAGTCGTAGTTGTCGATCATCAGGAGTCTCATGCGGAGAACTCCACTTCGGCCAGGTCGATTGCAGCTTCGAGCGCCGCAAGCTTCTTCAGGCACTCCTCGTGCTCGGCTTCGGGATCGGAGTCGGCGACGACACCGGCACCCGCCTGGAGGTAGGCGACGCCGTCGGCGATCACCATCGTGCGCAGCGCAATGCAGGCGTCCAGCGTCCCATCCGGTAAGGAGTACAGCACGGCGCCGCCGTAGGGGCCGCGGCGGAACCCCTCGAGCTCGGAGATGAGCTGCATCGCCCGCACCTTGGGGGCCCCGCTGACGGTGCCGGCAGGGAAGCACGAACGGAGCACCTCGAACGGCGTGACACCTTCGCGCATCTCCCCGGCGACCTCGGAGACGAGGTGTGAGACGTGGGAAAAACGCTCGACCTCCATGTCGCGGGTGACGTGGACGGTGCCTGCCTTGCAGACGCGGGAGAGGTCGTTGCGGCCGAGGTCTACGAGCATCACATGCTCGGCGCAGTCCTTCTCCGATGACAGCAGCCGCTCGACGTCGCCCTCGGTCGGCTCGGTCGTGCCGGCGATCGGGCACAGGCTGGCATGGCCGTTCTCGCAGGCAACGAGCCGTTCGGGCGACGAGCCGACGAGCGCGATGCCGTCGAGCTCGAGCAGGAACAGGTACGGCGAGGGATTGACCCGTCTGAGGGCGCGGTAGATGTCGAGTGGAGAGGCCGACGTGGGCCGCTCGGCCCGTTGCGACGGCACGCACTGGAAGACGTCACCCTCGACGATGTGCTCCTTCACGGTCTTCACCATCTCGATGTACCGTGCGCGGTCAGGTATCCGACGGATCGGCCCTGCGATGCCGCGTGGCTCGCGCCGCCAGGCGATTCCGCCATCCAGGCGCCCTGCGATCTCCTCGACGTCGCCCGCGAGCACGTCCGCGACACCGGCACCGTGGTCGAAGCGAACGAGCGTCTCGCAGACGATCAGGCGGCTTTCGGGGAAGCCTCGACCGTCGGTCGGCAGGGTCACGGTTGGCTCGAGGCGCGCCGCATGGTCATAGGCGAGATACCCGACGACCGGGAGGCCGAGACCGGCCGCCTCGTCGAAGTCCACGATGCGCGACCCGACACCCATCCACGAGTTGCGGCCGAGCCGCCCTCGCTCGACCGATTCGAGAATGAAACTTGCAGACCCGGCGTCACGCAGGCGCAGGTAGGCGCCGAGTGGCGTGAGGAGGTCGGTGTTGATCCTGGTGTGCATCGGTGTCCCTGTCGGTCGCTGTCTGCGGAAAAAAAAGACCTCTGCAGAGGTCTTCGGGGGCAAGCTGGGGTTGTCGTCGCGCTCTAGCGCGCGCTCCCGGCTCGCTCGGAGGGCCACCAGCTGCGGATCGTCGCGGAATGCATGGTTGGATACTACCCCCGCCACCCGCACGGACGCAAACAACCCTGCAACGAGCATCTGGCACCCGGCGCGCAGTAGAGTCGCTAGGCGAGTGACGGGAGCCATCGTGGAAGGCCTGCGCGGGCAGGTGCCCGGTGGTCTAGACCGGGGTCAGCGGGAAGACCGCGGCACCTGTTCCGGGTAGCCTGTGCCCGTGTCCATTCCACCTCTTCTCGACGAGTTACTGCGAGCCCCCGGACTGTCGGGCCACGAGGACGCCGTGCAGGCGATCGTCCGTCGCGAGGCAGCGGCGTTCGGGGCCGAGGTCGAGAGGGACGTGTTCGGCACAACGGTCGCGAAGATCAAGGGCTCGACGGATCGCCTGATCACCTTCGTCGCGCACGCCGATCAGGTTGGACTCTTCGTGCGGGGCGCCGACGACAACGGTTTACTGACGATCGCCAGGGCCTCCGGATGGAAGCCGGAAGGGGCGTGGCGTCAGCGCGTCCGGATCGGAACCGCCGACGGCGAGCTCCGGGGCGTTGTCACGGGCGAGTGGGGCACCAGGGGGCCGACGTGCGAGAGCATGCGCGTGGACATCGGTGCGGCGACCGGTGAGGAGGCGCTCTCTCTGGTCCGCCCGGGCGATCCGATCGTGCTGGCCGGCGCCCCCGAGTAACTGCTCAACGGCAGGGTCATGTCTGCGGCCCTCGATGATCGCGCGGGCGTCTACGCCTCACTCGAGGCGCTCCGACGGCTCGCCGCTCGCCCCGCCGCATGGGACGTGGCCGTGCTCGTGTCAACACAGGAGGAGAGCGAACGCTATCCGGGAGCGACGACGGCGGTCCACAGGACGTCTCCCGATGTCGCGATCGTCGTCGAGGTCACGTACGCGGGTGATGTGCCGGGGGTGCCGGCATGGGGAGACGTCAGGCTCGGAGGCGGTCCGGCGATCGCCCGCATTCCGGTGATCAGCCCACTCGTGAGCGCGGGCCTGATCTCGACAGCCGAGGCCGAGGGGCTGCCTTTCTCGGTCGAGACGGGAAGCGAGACCTGGAGCGACGCAGACGGGCTGAGCGTTGCGGGCGACGGAATCGCCTGTGGGATGGTCTCGATTCCCCTGCGTTACATGCACTCGGCAGGTGAGATCGCGCACCTTGCCGACATCGAGGCCACATCGAGCCTGATCGAGGCCTACGCGGGGTCGCTCACCGCCGACTCGTCGTTCCTGCGCTAGGCCCGGGCGACAGGCTCAACCTGGCACCGGGGCGGAGGCGGTACGCTGGGACGGTGGGCCGCTCCATCATCGTTGCTGCTGTCCGGACGCCGTTTGGCAGGCTCGTCACGACGCTCGTGCACGTCTCGCGACGCTCGGGCAGCGGGCAGGGCGACGCACTGCTCGTCGAGTGCACCTGATCCGGATGCGTCCACGGAACCTGCTGCGCCCTGCGCTCGTCTCTCTCGCGGCGCTCGCGTTCACGGGCGCGGCACAGGCCTACACGTGCCCGCAGGCGCCGATCGGTGACCGCATCGCCGCAGCGGAGGTGGTGTTCGTCGGCCGTTCCACCGGATTTTCCCCTGTCGCGAGCGGCGGGATAGCGCAACGGCTGTACCGGTTCGAGGTAGACCAGGAGGTGAAAGGAGATCTGGGCCGTACCGTGGTTGTTCGCATTCCGGTGCGGCGATCGAATGGAGGTCAGGTCGTCCCTCTCGATGTCGCCGCCGGGATCCTCATGAGCCGGGCAGGCGGTGGATGGTTCACGACGCGATGCGGCATCACCGATCCCGGGGCCGTGCTGGCCGAGGTCGATCAGCAGAAAGGGAATCCGGCAAGGCTCCTGATCGGTGTCCTCTGCCTCGTCGCGGTTCTCGCGTACTCGATCCGGCGCGTG
Source organism: Thermoleophilia bacterium (assembly GCA_009694305.1). Classification (GTDB taxonomy): domain Bacteria; phylum Actinomycetota; class Thermoleophilia; order Gaiellales; family Gaiellaceae; genus Gaiella. Next base: position 1,579 of record SHVL01000047.1, on the reverse strand, counting down.
AAGAGACGCGATCCTGGCGCTAGTCTCCGCCGATGAGCTTCGAACGCGTCCTAGTCGTCGGTGCCGGTCAGATGGGGGCAGGCATCGCCCAGGTCGTCGCCGCCTCGGGCCGTCAGGTTCTTCTCTACGACCCGTTCCCCGGCGCTGTCGAGCGTGGTCTTGCCGGCATACACAGGAGTCTCGAGAAGGTCGAGGCAAAGGGCGGTGCTCCTACGGCGGACGTGCTCACCCGCATCACCGAGAGCACCGAGCTCGTCGCAGCCGATCTGATGATCGAGGCGATCAGCGAGGACGCCGCGGCGAAGGAGGAACTCTTCCGCGCCGCGGATGCACTGCTGCCGGACACCGCCGTCCTCGCCTCCAACACCTCGTCGATCCCGATCACCTCTCTTGCCGCCGTCACCTCGCGGCCGGAGCGCGTGATCGGGATGCACTTCTTCAACCCGGTGCCGGTGCTCCAGCTCGTCGAGGTGATCCGCGGACTGCAGACCTCCGACGAAACGGCGGCGGCGATCGTTGAGCTCGTCCGCGATCTCGGCAAGGTTCCAGCGGAGGCGAACGACTTCCCGGGCTTCGTGTCGAACCGGATCCTGATGCCGTTCATCAACGAAGCTGCCTACGCGTTGCTGGAGGGCGTTGCGGAAGCGGAGGCGATCGACACGATCGCGAAGCTCGGTTTCGCGCATCCTCTCGGACCGCTCGCTCTTGCAGACCTGATCGGGCTCGACACGTGCGTGGCGGTCATGGACGTCCTGCATGCCGGACTCGGCAACCCGAAGTACGCACCGTGCCCGCTCCTGCGGCAGTACGTCGCCGCGGGCAGGCTCGGGCGCAAGAGTGGCCGCGGCTTCTACGAGTACCCATGAGCGGCGTTGACCCCGGGCTGCGGGCACATCTCCGGATCGGGGAGCCGTCCAACGAGAGCTTCGTCGACGCTGCCTTCGGGCTCGTCTTGCGCCGCCCACCCGAGGCCGAAGCACGGGAGATCGCGCTAGCCAGGCTCGCCGACGGCACCCTCTCCCGGGCGGCGCTTCTCCGCGACCTCGTCGGCTCACCGGAGTTCGACCGCGTCCGCCAACTCGACGATGTGATCGCATTCGCTCGAGGCGCCCGGGAGAGGGGAGAGCGGCCACGCCACCTGCAGGCCCCACCCGAGACTGACGAGCGGCTCGTCGAGATTCCGTGGGTGCTCTCGCGGCTTCGCTCGGGGCGAGTGCTCGAGGTCGGATACGCGTTCGCCGAGCCGGCCTATCTGGCCGGCCTGGTGGAGGCGGCACCCGGTGAGCTCGTGGGCGTCGATCTCGCGCACGCGGAGGTGCCGGGCTTCGAGACCGTCACTGCGGATGCACGTGATCTGCCGTTCGTCGACGCCTCGATCGACCAGATCCTGCTCGTCTCGACGTTGGAGCACATCGGTGCCGACAACGAGCTCTACGGATCAGACACCGAACGTGACGAGAGCGGCCGCTTCGCCGCACTGAGGGAGCTTCGCCGTGTCCTGCGGCCGGACGGCAGTCTCCTCGTCACCGTGCCGCTCGGCGAGCCCGGCGATCACGGTTGGTTCAGACAGGATGACATC
>SHVL01000046.1 GCA_009694305.1 Thermoleophilia bacterium | reverse complement strand
CCGACGGCGTCCGTGGTCACCTCACGGTCGCGGCCCACGGCAAGCCCGGGGATGTCTATGTCTACGGGCAAGGGGAGAACATCTCGATGGAGGGCTGGGTCGAGCTGATCCTCCGCATCGGCGAGGAGAACGGGTTCTGGCCCACCGGTCGCACCGTTACGACGACGCCCAAACGCTACCGGCCAGGCGCGAGCGACGTGATGGCGCTCCGGGTCGGTCACGAGAAGCTCACCGCCGAGACCGGCTGGATGCCGAAGGTGTCGTGGGAAGAGGGCGTTCTGCACACGATCCGCTGGTATGCCGAGAACCGCGAGCGATGGATCGGACGGGTCGACTGGCTCTCGACGGGGGCGCCGTCGCTCAGCTCGCCGTAGGCGGCGACGCAACACACGAGCTCACCACGGGGGCGCGCTCCCCGATACCCTTGCGCGATGCAGATCCTAGTCACGGGTGGCGCGGGCTTCCTCGGCTCACGCCTCGTCGATCGCCTGCGGGGTGACGGCCACGAGGTAGCGATTGCACGACGGGCCGAGCACGACCTCACCGACATGACACAGACGGCACGGCTCTTCGACGAGGTCGAGCCCGATCTCGTCTTCCACCTCGCGGCGGAGGTGGCCGGGATCGGTGCGAACCAGGCGAACCCTGGTCGCTACTGGTTCGCGAACCTGATGATGGGAGCGCACGTCCTCGAACAGGCGCGGCTCCACGGGACACGCAAGCTCGTGATCGCGGGCACGATCTGCTCCTACCCGAAGTTCGCACCCGTGCCGTTCCGCGAAGACGATCTCTGGATCGGCTACCCGGAGGAGACGAACGCCCCGTATGGCGTCGCGAAGAAGGCGATCCTCGTCGGCGCCCAGGCGTACCGGCGACAGTACGGAACCAACTCGATCTATCTGCTGCCGGTAAATCTCTACGGTCCCGGCGACAACTTCGATCTCGAAACGTCGCACGTGATTCCGGCGCTGATCCGCAAGATGGTCGAGGCCCAGGAGGCCGGCGCCGAGTCGATCACGCTCTGGGGTGACGGCTCACCGACCCGGGAGTTCCTGTACGTCGACGACTGCGTCGAGGGTCTTGCGCGGGCTGCGGAACGCTACGACGGGGAAGATCCGGTCAACCTCGGCACCGGCGAGGAGATCGCGATCCGTGATCTCGCGGAGCTCATTCGCGACGCAACCGGCTACAGGGGTGAGGTGGCGTGGGACACCTCTCGGCCGAACGGCCAACCAAGGCGAAAGCTCGACACGACGCGTGCCGAGGAGTTGTTCGGATTCAGGGCTCAGGTCAGGCTCCCGGAAGGGATCGAGCGTACGGTCACCTGGTACCGCGAGCATGCCGCCCGCGCCTAGCTCGGGGCCGCGCGCGCTCGGACTGCCAGCACGCATCGGTGCCGCCGTCGACACGGCGCCTACTATCGCACTCGCCACGCTCCTCGTGATCGCGTGCACGGTGGCGTACTACGGCCAGTTCAACCGCAAGCCCTCGGGCGACACGTACGGCGCCGTCTACACGGCGGTCGCTCTTGTCCAAAGACAGACGGTGTGGCTCGACCACTATCTCCCGTTCATTCAGGCACGCTCAGGGGAGAAGCCGTACATGCTTTCCGATACAGAGGACAGGCACCTCGTGAGCAAGACGCCCGTGGCACCCAGCGTCCAGGCTCTGCCGGCCATCGCTCTGCTCGCGCTCGCCGGGACGCAGGAGGGGGACTGGAGCACCTGGATGGAGGGCGCAATGCTGACCGCTGCTCTCACGGCGGCTCTTTCTGTCGCGGCCCTCTTCCTTGTTCTGACACGCCTCACGATACGCCGCCGAGCACTGCTCTGCGCCGGCGTGTACGCCTTCGGCACGCTGACGTGGACCGTCGCCGGACAGGCGCTGTGGCAGCACTCGGGAGCCATGCTGGCTCTTTCCATCGCGCTCCTTGCACTCGTCGACCGACGGCTGATCGTCGCCGGCGCTGCACTCGCGACAATGGTGGCGTTCCGCCCTTCGGCACCCGTGATCGTCGTCTGCCTGCTGCCGCTCGTCGGGCGGAAGCCGGCTGCGTGGCTTCGGCTCGCTGTCGGCGCGCTGCCGATCGCCTTCGCACTCGGCGCCTTCAACACCGTCGTGTGGGGTGGCCCACTTCGGCAGGGGTACGAGAACGGCGAGCGGCCCGGTGGCGTCGGTGCCTTCGGCGGCTCGCTGCTCGACGGCCTCGGCGGGCTGATCGTGTCGCCCGGGCGAGGGCTGCTGTGGTACAGCCCCGTCCTCCTGCTCGGGATCGTCGGGGCGATCGTCGGCTGGCGGACCCCCCTCGTCCGCTGGTCGGCGGTCGCAGCCCTCGCATACCTCCTGCTGATGTCCCGATTCATCGACTGGTGGGGAGGCGAGACGTTTGGTTCCCGCCTGCTGATCGAGACGTTCCCGCTGCTGATCGTGCTGCTCGCCGCTGCGCTCGACCGCTTCGCGAGCGAACGATGGTTCCGCTGGGCGTTCGGGATCACGGCCTCCTGGTCGGTCGCCGTCCAGCTGCTTGCCGCATCGAGTTGGCCCCCGCCGACGTGGTTCGGGGATCACGACCTCTTCCTCCGTTCGAGCTGGTGGAGCTTCACCGACAACGAGCTCGTCGCGCTCGCCACCGATACCCCGCAGCTGCCGCTTCGACTCGTCGGAATGGCGGGTGTCGTCGCCGTCGGCTTCGTCGCAGCGATCGCGGTGGCGATCGCGTACCAGGGCGGCCTCGGCACGGAAGCGGCCGGCGCAGACACGCGAGTTGCACCTGCACCGCATACGAGCTCCGTCCACCCGCGGCACTCGCCCTCGCCCCGACTCCTCCTCGGCACTCTTGTCTGCTCGCTCGTGGTTGCGCTCGGATGGCCGATCCAGGAGCTCGGATGGACACAGAAGGCGCACTACGCCCTCGTTCGCTCACTCGCCGACGGTACGCCGCACATCGACCGCTACCACCTCGAAACGGGCGACAAGAGCTACTACGACGGGCACTTTGCATCGGTCAAGGCACCGGGCCTCGCCCTCGTTTCGCTGCCCGCCTACACGCTGCTCGAGGCGACCGGCACCTTGCCCGACAACGAGCGCACGGCCGTGTGGCTCCTCAACCTCCTCACCGTGGTGCCGTTCGCGCTGCTGCTCTTTGCCATGACGCGACGGGTCGCACGCGAGCTCACGGGGGGTGAGGGCCTTGCGGCCGCCACGGCGGTTGCGGTAGCCACCATTGTTCTCCCGTTCTCGACCCTCTACTTCACGCACGTCCCTGCCGCCGCGCTCGGCGTCGCGGCACTCTGGCTGGCGTTGCGGGCCCGTGTGTCCGCGTCACCTCGGCTTGTAGCGGCGGCCGGCCTTGTCGCAGCGCTCGGAGTGCTCTTCGAGTATCCGGCGGGAGTCGTATGCATTGCGCTCGGCGCTTTCCTCGTCACGACGATGGAACAACGCGTTCGGGTTGCCGGAGCGTTCGTCGCCGGCACCCTCGCCGGCCTCGTGCCGCTACTGGTCTACAACGCGTGGGCGTTCGGATCGCCGACGCATCTCTCCTACGAGAACGTCGTCGCGCCCGAGGACTGGTTGGAGGACGTGCCCACGACGTTGCCGACGGGCAGTCTCGGGTTCACGACACCAAGCGTCGAGGCGGTCGCGGAACTGCTGCTCTCGAGCCGCGGCCTGCTTGTGACCACTCCGATCTTCGCCGCCGGAGCCATCGGGCTTCTGCTTCTCTATCGCGCCGGGCGCCGCGCAGAGGCTGTCCTGCTGACGGCGACGGCCGTGGTGGCGCTCGCGTGGAACTCGGGCTTCACGACGGCTTACGGTGGCCCCTTCGGCGGGGACTCGCCGGGAGCCCGCTACATGGTCGGCGTCCTCCCGCTCGTCCTCCTGCCCCTCGGCCTCGTGCTCGTTCGCCTCCCGACGACCGTCGTGGTGCTGACGGCGATCTCGTGCGGAGCGATGGCTCTCGTCACCGCCACCCGCCCGCAGGTGGGCGAAGCGGAGCCTCATCTCTGGATCGACCTGCTCCGCTCGGGCACGTTCACCGAGACCCCTCTGACGCTCCTCGGTCTGGGTACCGGCTGGGTCTCGATCATGCCGTTCTTCCTGGCACTCGCGCTCGTCGCCTGGAGCGCCTGGCGACTCAGCGACCGGCCACTCGGCGGGCCGTGGCTCGGAGCCGCCGCGGCGGCCGTCGGCTGGCTCGTACTGGTCGGAACCGGGCCCGCGCTCCTGCGTTCGCCGGGGGGCATTCCGGGCGCTCTCCTCGCATTGCTCGTGCTCGTGGGCGTCGTCGGATCGGCTGCGCTCGCGCACGGCGGCCACCGTTCACAGGCCTGACACACAGTCCCTCAATCGCGCCCGCTGACGTCTCCTCCCACCTCGCGGCGCACGACGTACGCCGGTTGGCTCATCGTGCGCACGTGCATCCGGCCGATGTACTCCCCGATGATCCCGAGGGCGAACAGCTGGGCGCCGGAGAAGATCGCGATCAACGACGCGAGGAACGGGAAACCCGGCACCGGGTTTCCCTCGACGACGAAGCGAACGACGACGTAGACGAGGATCAGGAGCCCGAAGAGGGTCGTAGCGAGCCCGACGAGGCTGGCGATCCGCAACGGGCGCGTCGAGAACCCGGTCAGCATCGTGAGAGCAAGGGACACGAGCTTGCCGAACGAGTACGTCGACGCACCGACCGACCGCTCGGAGTGCTCGACCTCGACGGCACCGACCTTCGTCGTTGCCCAGCTGAGCAGGACATCGAGCGAGACAAACGGCCCCCCGAACGATTCAAAGGCCTCGCGGAGATCAGTGAAGAATGCGCGAAACGGGCTCACCGAGGCTGCGAACTCGGCCCCGGCGGCGCTCTTCAGACCGACGCGGACGAGCCGCGCAGAGAGATTCCGCCATGGCTTGTGCTGGCGCACGACAGGCGTTCCGTAGACGAGGTCGTTGCCGTTGCCGAGCTGCGCGAGCAGCTTCGGGATCTCCTCGGGAGGGTGCTGGAGGTCGTCGTCGAGCGTCACGATGACGTCGCATCGTGCGGCGCGCACGCCGGCGAGGAGCGCGTTGTGTTGACCGAAGTTACGTGACAACTCGAGGCCACGGACGGCGGGATGCTCGGCTGCGAGCGCGACGATCCTCGACCAGCTGCCGTCGGCGGAGCCGTCGTTGACAAGGATGATCTCGTGGGGCGTCCCGGCGAGGGTCGCCTCGATCCTGCTGATCAGCTCGTCGAGAGTCGCCTCGGCGTTGAAGACGGGGACGACGACGGAGACGTTCTCCCAGCCCGGCACGCGGGCAAGCATAGCGCCACCGCCGGAACGCCTAGCCCAGGGCCGTCTCCACGGCCTGCACGACGCGCTCGATCTCCGCCGAGCCCATCCCGACCCAGAGCGGGAGACGAACGAGGCGCCCGCTCACGTCGTCGGTCACGGAAAGCGCACCGTGCGACCGTCCGTAGAGCTTTCCCGCCCGCGAGGAATGCAACGGCAGGTAGTGGAAGATCGCGGCGATGCTCTCGGCGCGAAGGCACTCGATCAGGGAATCCCTTGCCGCTTCGTCCGGCAGCAGAAGGTAGTACAGATGCGCACTGTGCGTGCAGTGTGCGGGAACGACAGGCCGGCGCAGGAGCCCCGCCTCCTCGAGCGGTGCAAGCGCCGCGTGATACGCATCCCAGATCTCGAAGCGGCGACGGAGGATCTCGTCCGCCGACTCGAACTGCGCCCAGAGGAAGGCGGCACTGATCTCGCTCAGCAGGAACGACGAGCCGATGTCGACCCACGTGTACTTGTCCACCTCGCCCCTGAAGAGGCGCGCACGATCCGTGCCCTTCTCCTGCATGATCTCGGCGCGCTCGACGAGCGTGGGGTTGTTGATCAGGAGCGCCCCTCCCTCGCCACACGTCAGGTTCTTGGTCTCGTGGAAGCTGAGGGCTGCGAGCTCACCGTCACCTCCGACCGGGCGTCCGCGGTAGGTCGAGCCGAGAGCATGGGCGGCGTCCTCGATCAAGACCGCCCCGGCCGCCCGTGCCGTCGCGGCGAGCGAGTCGAGCTCGGCAGGCACCCCGGCGTAGTGAATCGGCACGATCGCCCGCGTGCGATCGGTGACGGCTGGAGCGACGGCCTCCTCGTCGATGTTGAGCGTGTCCGGTCTGATGTCGACAAAGACGGGGGTCGCGCCGCGAAGGGCAAACGCGGTTGCCGTCGAGGAGAAGGTGAAGGACGGCATGATCACCTCGTCGCCGGGGCCGATCTCCGCGAGCAGTGCGGCAAGCTCGAGCGCGGCCGTGCACGACGGCGTCAGCAGCGCCGCACCGGCACCGGTCTGCTCCTGCAGCCACGCGGAGCACTGCCGGGCGAACCGACCGTTCCCCGAAAGCTGCAACCCGTCGATCGCCTCCCGGATGTAGCCGAACTCCGCTCCGGTCGCGAACGGTCGGTTGAACGGGATCGCAAGATGAAAACGGTTTACCGGCGGCAACGCCTCACCTCGCCTGTGGGTAGCCTCTTGCCGTGGAACACAGGGAAGAGCATAGTGCCCTCGGCGCCGACGAGATCGCGGCGTTCTGGGCAGCCCAGGCGGAGAAGCACGGCCTCGACCCGGCTGCTTCGTGGTCGGACTGGCGGGCGATCGAGCTCGAGATCGCCGCGATCTCTCACTACGTCGCACCGGGGATGACGATTCTCGACGCAGGGTGTGCGACGGGGTACTCGACGGTCTGCTTCGCGCGGCCCGACGGCGTCAGAGTTCTCGGGATCGACTACATCGAGAAGATGATCGACCTCGCCGAGCAGCGTCGGGGGTCGATGCCTGCCGAGATTGCCGCCCGCCTCGAGTTCAGGGTCGGTGATATTCGGGCGCTCGACGGGATTCCGGAGGCCGCATTCGACCTCGTGGTAACGACGCGCGTGTTGATCAACCTTGGCACCGCCTCCGAACAGCGTGAGGCGATCGAGGCGCTCGGGCAACGAGTGCGGCCCGGTGGCCTGCTCCTCCTCTCCGAGGCAACCGTCGGTGGGTGGCAACGGTTGAACGCTCTCCGCCGCGAGTGGGGGCTCCCGGACATCGGCGTGCCTTCTTTCAACCTCTATCTCGAGGAGAGCGCGATCGTCGAGTCCGCCGGTGACGACTTCATCCTCGAGAACGTCGAGAACTTTGCGAGCTCGTACTTCGTTGCAACCCGCCTGCTCAAGCCGATTCTCGCGCAGGCGGCGGCCCACGACGTGGACGTCGCCGACCCGAACGCCGAGTTCAACCGCTGGGCGTCACTGCTCCCGGCAGCAGGTGACTACGGCACGCAGAAGCTCTTCGTCCTACGCAGGCGCTAGTCCGCGTCGGTCTTCTCTTCCTGCGCACGCAGCCGTTCTTCCAGCAGCGCGACGCGCTGCGCGAGAAGCGTGTTCTGGTCGTCGAGCTGCGAGAGCACGGTCGAGTAGTGGAGGAGCACGATGATGATGAAGAGCGTCGCGATCGCAAACAGGATCGCCGGGGGGTAGGTCGAGACGCCGAGCCAGCCCGCGATCGTGTTGAGGCCGTCCCGCCAGGCCGAGAGCACGAACAGGACGACGCCCGTGACGAGCCACAGCAGCGCGTAGCGCTCCTTGAGGCGGCGCCCGCGGATCAGCTCGAGCACGATCAGGATGAGAAGCAGAGATGCGATCGCGGCAGCAACGGACGTCCGAACGGATGTCACGGGTGTCTCACCTCCTCCTGGGGCACGGCATACCTGCGCACCATTGCCATGAACAACGCGAGCGTTACCTTGAAGACGTAGTAGATCGAGCGCACGAACGTGATGGACGACTGCCCTGTCTCCCGCCCACGCATCGTCACCGGAACCTCGACGAGCCGCAGCCGGTGCTTGAAGACGAGCACCATCGCCTCGACCTCCGGGTAGTCATTCGGGTAGTCGCCGGCAAACAGCGCAATGCCCTTCCGATTGAGCGCCTGGAACCCCGACGTCGTGTCGGTGACCTGCTGCCGGATGAGCAGAGAGACGATCCGCGCGAACCAGACGATTCCGATTCGGCGCGCCAGCGGGGGACGATACTCCCCACTCCCGTCGATGAACCGTGATCCGGTGACGATGTCCGCCTCGTCGCGGTGGATCGGCCCGAGGAGCTTCCCCAGCTCTCCCGGGTCGTGCTGGCCGTCCCCGTCGAGTCGCACAGCCGTCTCGTATCCGTGCTCGAGCGCGTACTTGAAGCCCGTCTGGACGGTGCCGCCGATCCCGACGTTGTAGGGCAACGTCACGACCGCTGCGCCGCGTGATCGCGCGATCGCACCGGTCTCGTCGCTCGAGCCGTCATCGATCACCACCACATCGTAGGCGGGATCCGCCGCCCGGATTGCGTCGACGACTCCTCCGATCGCTCCCGCCTCGTTGAACGCGGGCACGATCGCGACGATCCGCCCCGCTCTCATTGTCCCGCCTGACTCGCAAGGCCGAGGAGGTCGAGGACGCGGCGCGCCCTGTGCGCGTAGGTGTGCTCGTCGAGGACCCGCTCGCGCGCGCGAGCCCCCATCGCAAGAGCCTGAGCGGGATCTCCGAGCAGATCCCGGTAGGTCGCAAGCGCCTGCTCCGCGTTCTCGACGATGAGGATCTCGCTTCCCGGCTCGAACCACTTCTCGATCCCCTCGTGAGGGTTCGAGACAATTGCGGCTCCTGCCGAGGCGAGCTCGAACGGTCGGCAGGTCGAGGAATGTGGAACGGTCGCGTGCGAGCGACGCGTGACATTGAGGTTGACGCGAGCCGCCGAGATCGTCCGCGCGAAGACGTTGAACGGCACGTCTCCGAGATTCCTGGCATTGCCCGTGTCGCCGCGGAAGTCCCGGCCGCCGAGCACGAAGTCGATCTCGGATGCAGCTCGGCTCGGCTCGCCGACCATCGCCGCGGTCCACTCCTGCCGGAACTTGTCGCCGTAGCCGTAGAAGAAGACGTCCATCTCCTTGGCGACCGGCTGCGGTGCGAAGAACTCCGGATCGGCACCCCAGAAGACCGCTTCGGCACGGCGGGCGCCGAGCTCGAGCAGGCGAGGTAGCCCTCCCTCCGAATTCGACAGGAGGAGGTCGTACTCCGACGGATCGGCGCCGTGGTAGTAGTTGAACCCGGTATCCATCCCACCGAACTCGGGCAGACTCATCGGCACGTCGCCGTCGTAGTAGACGACGGGGATCCCGAAGCGTTCGCGTAGGGCCGTGGGAATGCCTCGGAAGTGGGCGAGCGGCACCGTGAAGAACACAACGGCGTCGGGTCGCTCGCTCTCGACGAGCCGCACGAGGTGGCGCTGCCATCGCGGCGTCACGACCCGCCAGATCGTCTCGCGCGTGAGGCGGTCGAGCGCAGATTCCTCCGGCTCGCGCTCGTCGCGCCGGAGGTAGCGGTCGCCCTGCAGCCGGGCGAGCCCGCTCCGCATTGCGGCGTACGACTCCCCCTCGCGGTACGTCGGGTTCGGAGCCGTGCGCCACCACGGCGACAACACAGGGCGTCCGCGATACGGCGTCACGACGAGGTCAACCCCGGCCTCGTACATGCCCTTCCACAGTTGCCACCAGGCAGGAGTGCAGCCGTAGCGGAAGTCGAGGTCGACCGCCGAGGCGACCGCAAGGATCTTCGGAGTGCGCACGGACGGCAGTCTAGTGGTCGCTCCGGAGACTCCCGGCGTCGTTCGTCGTCGACAACGAACGGGGCGGGAACGCCCGAATCGTGTCCGAGCGCCGGGGGTCAGTAGGCGCCGCGCCCCGAGAGCACAGCCGGGATCGTCCGGGCGATAATCGTGATGTCGAGCCAGATCGACCAGTGCTCGAGATAGGCGAAGTCGAGCCGGACGAGGTCGTCGAACGACAGCCCCGAGCGACCGGAGATCTGCCAGAGACCCGTCATCCCGGGCAGCACGAGATAGCGGGCGCGATGCCATTCCTCGAGGAGCTCGTAGTCGCGCAACGGTAGAGGCCGTGGCCCGACGAGGCTCATCTGCCCGCGCTCCACGTTGATCAGCTGTGGCAGCTCGTCGATCGAGAGACGCCGGAGGACGCGGCCGACGCGGGTCACGCGCGGGTCGTCCCGCATCTTGAACAACGCACCCGTCGCCTCGTTGTCGTCCTCCAGCTTCGACTGCTGCTCCGCCGCACCGACCACCATCGTCCGGAACTTGAGCATTCCGAACTCGCGCTCCCCCACGCCCATGCGTCGGTCGACGAAGAAGACCGGCCCGCGCGAGTCGAGCTTGATCGCGAGAGCGACGATCACCCAGAGCGGGACGAGGACGACGAGGAGAACGAACGCGACGACGACATCGAACGAGCGCTTCACGGCCCAGTCCCAGCCCGTCAGGATCGGGGGCCGCAGCTCGAACAGCGGCACGCCCGTGCCCGGAACGAACTCGCCCTTCTGGACGAGCAGCTCCGTCGTGTTCGGTGCCAGCCGAACCTTCACACCGGCCCTATGTGCGACCTCGACGATCGCGAGGACGGTTCGCTCGTCGTAGTCGGCCTCGGTGAGAATCAGCTCGTCCGGACGCTCGTGTTCGAGGACGGCCTGGATGTCGGCGATCTCGGTCGCGAGCACGTTGAGACCCGGCTCGACGATCGACGTCACGGCACCGACGAGGTCGTACTTGATCCCGTCACGCGAAGCACCGAGCTCGCGTTGCAGGCGTTGGAGGCCGATGCCTTCCCCGGCGAGCACGACACGTCTGCGAATGCCGGCGATCCGCATCACCTCGAGGGCGGCAGAATCGTAGGCCCACCGAAGAAGACCGATCGTGAGCGCGCAGGTGACGACCGCGGTCGGAATCAGGCCGGTCGTGGTGAAGTCGTACCCTGTCCCGAAGCCGAAGGCGAGGATCACGAGCGCCACCAGCACGAGGGACGAGACGACGCGACCGGGACCGGCGCGTCGCTCGCGCGTCGCGTAGAGGCCGGCTTGCAAGAACAGGAGAATCGTGATCGGGGCGAGGAACCGCAGCCACTGTTCCGGTCCTTCCTGCCAGAGGAGCGACCAGTAGACAGGCTTGCCGTAGGCGATCGTGCGCACCGTCAGCGCAAGCATCACGCCGAGCGCGAGCCCGAGCACGTCGAGGGCCGCCAGGGTGAGGATGCTGAACGTTCGGCGCGCCAGCGTCAGCACCGGCCCACGAGAGAGGACGTAGATGCGCGAGGCACGTACGTCGCCTGGCGGCCCTTCCGGCGCTATATCTACGGGGACGGGCCGCTCCGGCGAGATGACCGGTTTGGATTCCACGCTGAAGAGATTGTAGTCACCTTCACGGAACCCTCCTTCGAGCGTGCTCACGGGATGCCGTGGTCGAGCGGCTGTACCGTTACTGCGATGTGCGGAATCTGCGGAGTCGTGGTGGCGGAGGGCCGGGAGCATCCTGACCCGGGCTCGGTCGCCCGGGCGACCTCTGCAATCCGTCACCGCGGCCCGGACCACGGAGCGACGGCGGCTCTCGGAAGGTGCTCGCTCGGGTATCGACGATTGCGCGTGATCGACCTCGCGACCGGCGATCAGCCCGTCGAGAACGAGAACGGCAATGTCGTCGTCGTGTTCAACGGCGAGATCTACAACTACCGAGCACTCCGCGCAGAGCTCGAGAGCCAGGGTCACATACTCAGCGGAGCCGGCGACACCCCCGCGCTGCCGCATCTCTACGAGCGGCACGGCGACTCGTTCGTCGAGTACCTCGACGGCATGTTCGCCCTCGCAGTCTGGGACAAGTCACGACAGCGCCTCCTCCTCGCCCGCGACCGCTTCGGCAAGAAGCCGCTTCTGTGGACGCAACTGCAAGACGGAACAGTCGCGTTCGCGTCGGAGCTGAAGGCCCTCCTTACGTTTCCCTCGGTCGGACGGGAGGTCGACCTCGAACGGCTCGATGCCTACCTCACTCTCGGATACGTGCCGGGGAACCGGACTGCATTGCAGGGAATCAACCGTCTGCCGCCGGGATGCGTTCTTGTCGTCGAGAACGGCGTCGCAACCGTGAGCCGCTACTGGCAACTGCAGGCAAAACCGAGGCGACTCCGCGACGAGGAATGGATCGCGGCGGTGCGCGAAGGCGTCCTCGCGGCCGTGCGCAAGCGCCTCGTCGCCGATGTGCCCCTCGGGGCACTCCTCTCGGGTGGGATCGACTCGAGCGTGGTCGTGGCGGCGATGGCCCAGGAGAGCACCGAGCCGGTGCGCACGTTCTCGGTCGGCTTCCCCGAGGCCCGCTACGACGAAAGACCGTACGCGCGGGCCGTCGCCGAGCGCTTCGGCACGATCCACGAGGAACTGCTCGTCGAGCCCGACGCTGCGGCGCTGCTGCCGCGCCTCGCGGACGCCTACGACGAGCCGTTCGGCGACTCGTCTGCACTCCCGACCTTTCTCGTCTGCGAGCACGCCCGTCACTTCGTCACCGTTGCACTCGCCGGAGATGGTGGCGACGAGGTCTTCGGTGGCTACGAGCGATACCGCGCACACGCGCTGGCAGCCCGGTTTGACCACATGCCGGGCAGCGTTGCCTCCGCCACCGCGAGGGGCCTACGGTTGCTGCCGGCCGCGCGCAAGGAGCCGCGCTCGGCACCGTTCCGCGCCGCCCGGTTCCTCGACACGCTGGGTCTCGACCCTGCCGAGCGCTACGGCCAACTGATGCAGGTGTTTCCGCTCGAGCTGCGTCGGAGCCTGTGGACGGACGAGGCTCGCCATCGGATCGGAGAGCTCGCGACGGGAGGCTCCCTGCTAGGCCCACCTCGAGGCGCAGGAATCACGGGCCTCCAGTTGACGGACGTCGAGACGTACCTGCCCGACGACCTGCTCTACAAGGCCGACATCGCGTCGATGGCGCACTCGCTCGAGCTCCGGGCACCGCTCCTCGACCACGAGCTCGCCGAACTTGCCCTCGGGCTGCCGGATCACCTCCGGCTCGACGGCTCGACCGGAAAGGTCGCCCTCCGTCGCGCATTCGCAGCCGATCTTCCCCCGCAGGTCCTCGAGCGCCGAAAGGCAGGGTTCGGCGTTCCCGTGGCGCGCTGGTTCCGTGATGAGCTCCGCGATCTTGCCGGGGACGTTCTGCTCGGCACGACCGCTCGGAGCCGGGGCCAGCTCCGCCCCGAAGCCGTTGAGAACCTCCTCCGCGAGCACTCCGAGGGGAGTTCCGACCACGGTGCGCGGATCTGGGCGCTGATCATGCTCGAGCTCTGGCAGCAGCGCTACACGTCCGACGCGACGTCCACTGCTGCATGACCCGGCGAACCGCGATCGTCGTCGTCTCCCTGGCAGCGGCGCTGCCGCGACTGCTCGTCGTGGCGCTCGAGCGCGACGAGCTGATCGGCTCGCTGCCCGAGAAGAGCGACCGTTTTGCCCGAACCCTTGTCGACTCGGGCACGTTCGGGTTCATCGCCGGTGTGCCGTCGGGGTACACCCAGCCTCTCTACGCGCTGTTCCTGACCCCGCTCTACGCCGCGTTCGGTCACTCCTGGGCCGCCGTCGGGCTTGCGCAGGTCGCCGTCGCGACCGGAACGGCCCTCCTCGTCTACGCGATCGGGTGCCGGATCGCCACCCGGGGCGTCGGCGTCGTCGCTGCACTCCTCTCCACCCTGCACCCGTACCTCGTCTGGCACGACGTCCACGTGAACCGCGAGATCCTCGACGGCTTCCTTGCCGCCCTGCTCACCCTCCTCGTGGTCATTGCCACCGAACGGGCCTCGGTCCGCATCGCCGCAGCTGCCGGCGTGGCAACGGGACTCGCGATCCTCGGCAACACTCGCCTCACGTTGCTCCCTCTCGCGCTCGCAGGCTATCTCCTCTGGACAATCTCACCCCGGCGATCAGGAGCGCTGGCAGCCCTCGCGCTCGTCGTCGTCACGGGAGTCGTGGTCGCGCCCTGGATTGCCCGCAACGCCGTCGTGATGGGCTGCGCAACGATCACGACCGACGCACGGGCGATGTGGAAGGCGAACAACCCGGCAACCTTCGAGATCCTGCGCCGAGGAGGGTGGATCGACCAGGTACCCGAGCTCCCGGGCGCGCCGCCGTGGCCCGAGCTTGCCGCAGACCGGACGGCCGGCGGCAAGCCCACAGCGATCGACGAGTGCGCGCAGATGCGCTTCTACCGGGGCGAGGTGCTGCATTTCTGGCGCACGGAGCCTGGCGAGAAGGCAAGGCTTTCGGCGCAGGCAACCTGGATGCTCTGGCGGCCTTCCGTCACCGTCGAAGGCGGCGAGTCGGACGGCACCGCATCCCGTCTTGCCCGGAACGTGTTCGAGCCGCTGTACGTCCTGGCGCTCTACGCGCTCGCGCTCGCCGGGCTGGGGCGGCTCCCACGCCGATACCTCGGGCTGACGCTCCTCCTGCTCGGCTACGGAACCGTGATGGCGATCGTGTTCGCGGGCACGGTGCGCTATCGCGCGCCATGGGACTTCCTGCTCTGCGTGCCTGCGGCGATGACGCTGGCGCGCGCCCACGCGGCTCTCGGTGCCCGGGCGGGGAAGGAGTCGACATCCTGAGAGTCGTTCACATTCACCGCCTTCGTGGCGTCGGAGGCTCCGAGCGGCACCTGCTCACCCTGCTGCCCGCCCTCCGCGCACGTGACGTCGAGGCAACGTTCATCGGCCTCGACGATGGCGACCCCGATCCGTTCTACGCGCGGCTCGACCGGCTGGGGATCCCCTACGTCCGCCTCCGGTCGCCGCGGGATCTCGACCCGATGCTCGCGCACCGGCTGAGACGGGAAGTCCGTCGAGCCGCGCCGGACATCGTCCATACCCACCTCGTGCATGCGGACGTCTACGGAGCCGTCACCGCCGGGAGGACGACCGTCGTGTCGACGAAACACAACGACGACCCGTTCCGCCTGGGACTGTACCGCCACGTCGAGCGACTCTGCACGCGACGTGCCCGACACGTGATCTGCATCACGGAGGCGCTCGCCCGCTTCAACATCGAGCGCGTCCGGCTTCCCGCCCGGAAGGTGTCGGTGGTGCACTACGGGCTCGACGAGCTCCCGGTCGCGTGGGGTACACCCGGTGGCCCCACGTTGCCGACGCAGACACGCGTACTCCTCGCCGTCTCCCGACTGGAGAAACAGAAGGGCCTGGACGTCGCAATCGGAGCGCTGGCACGGGTGCGAGAGCGACACCCGGATGCGGTTCTCGTCGTCCTCGGGCTCGGATCACAGGAACGTGCGCTGAAGGAGCTGGCCGCTGCGCACGGCATCTCGGACGCGGTGCACCTGGCGGGAAGCGTCGGCGACGTCGCAGACTGGCTTCGGCGCGCCGAGGTGTTCGTCCACCCGGCGCGTTGGGAAGGCTTCGGCCTCGCTCTCCTCGAGGCGATGCTCGCCGGCCTGCCGATCGTCGCAAGTGAGGTGAGCTCGATCCCCGAGATCGTCGTCGGCGGGACAACGGGCCTCCTCGTGCCTCCGGACGACGTGTCGGAGCTGGCGGAGGCCATCAACAACCTCCTGGACGATCCGGCGCGCGCGCGCTCCTACGGCGCAGCGGGCCTCGAGCGAGCGCACACGTTGTTCTCGGTCGCGGCAATGGCCGAGCGAACGCTCGCGGTCTACCGAGATGCGCTCGGCGCTTTACCGGCGCAGAGCGACACGACGGCGTCCGCCCACGAACCGACCGAGTGACGGGCCACCACGCGCTCGCGTAGCGTTCGGCCGAGAACGTCGCGAGCCTCCGGATCAAGAGCACCGACGCCGGCGATCCGCACGGCCAGTTCATCGGCATCGTCGAGCGGGAAACGCAGCGGTGGCGTCAGGTCATCGAGGAGCTCATCGAACAGCGGGTTGGACACGATCACCGGCCGACAGGCCGCGCACGCCTCATAGACGACCTTGTCGGGCGCACCCGGCCGCATGTTGTTGACGAGAGCCGTGGACCCTGCCAGGAGCTCGGGTATCTCGTGCCGTGGCAGCGGCGGGCCGAGCTCGATCCACTCGGCAAGCTCCAGCTCAGCGACGAGGGCACGGAGGGCGGCGAGATTCGCCGCCTCACCCGGGTGCGTCGATGTGCCGTGGGCAGTGAGCCGCACATCGAGACCCGTGGTGCGAGCAAGGGCAACAGCGCGAATGATGGGCGCGAGGCCCTTCGCAGCCGAGTACCGACCGAGCGCCGCCAGCCGAACGACACCGGAGGCAGGAGCCTCGGTGCAGGCGAAATCGGAGATCTCGATGCCGTGCCCGATCCCGATGACCTTCGGCGAGGTGAGCGGCACCGAGCGCCGATCGACGGAGACAACGACGTTCGACGCGCGAACTGCCGCTTCAAGCATGCGCGTGCGGTGCCAGTGCGCGTACCAGAGCAGTACCCGGATCCCTGCAGGGCGTGCAAGGGGCGCCGCGAGGACTGCGTAGATCGGGCACATGTGGGCGAGGACGGCCGCTGGTCGCGGGCGCCGGGCAATCTCGGCCGCGAGCGCCCGCTCGAAACGTATCCCTCGGCCGGCACGCGAGCCCGAGGAGAACGACCGCACGGTGCAGTTTGCGGGGAGCGAGCCGGGGACGGCGCTGTCGGCGAGAACGACCACCTCATCGACACGGGCGGCGAGCGCGGCGATCTTGGCAACCGTCGCCCCGAGTACAGGATCTCCGGGGTCGACACGCTGGGTAACGAACACGATCCGCATCAGCGACGCCGCCGCTCGATCACCGTGTCCACCAGCGCGCGCATCCGCCCGGCGAACTCCTCTGGCGTAGCCACCCAACGACCAGCAGCGGCGTGCGCCCCCGACCCGAGGCGTTGGGCGAGAACCGGGTCGCCGAGCACGCGTGTCAACGCGGCCGCCAGGCCGTCGGAATCGTCGGGCGGGACGAGGAAGCCGCTGACGCCGTTCTCGACCAGGTCAGGAATGCCGCCGGAGTCGGTGCCGACGATCGAGCGGCCACGACAGAACGCCTCTACGAGCACGCGCCCCATTCCTTCTCCACGCGAGGGAAGCACGAGGAGGGTGGACTCATCGAGTGCCTGTGCAACACCTTCGGTTGGGAGCTCAGGGGTCCAGCTCACTCCGAGCGACGTCTCTGTCACGAGGGCCTCCACTGTGTTTGCGAGACGCCCGCGGCCGACGACGTGGAGCCGTGCGCCCTGAACGCGCGCGCAGACGGACGGCCACGCGTCGGCTAGCACGTCGACCGCCTTGTACCGCTCGAGGACGCCGACGAAGAGCGCCTGCGGCGTTGTCGGCAACGCCACCGGCGGCGTGGCGGTGAACGGCGCAAGGTCCATGTACGCCGGAAAGGTCGCCGTCGGCTCGACTCCCTGCTCCCGCACGAGTTCGCTCGTGAAGCCGGAGACGGTGCGCACCGCGTCGGCGTGTCGCAGTGTCAGCCTCGCGAGCGCGTCGGCAACCGGTGCGAGCACGCGTCGCCCGGGAGAGCCATAGACGCGCGTGTTGTTCCGCCAGTCGCCGTGAACGTCGAAGACGACCGGGACATTCGACCGTGCCAGCCGCCGCCCGGCGAGTGCAAGCGCCGTGTCTTCTGCGCCCTGGACGACGAGCACCTCCGGGCGAAAGGCTCGAATCTCGCGCGCGAGACGCACGGGGAGTGCGCTGTAGAACGCGGCCCCGTCGAGCCGTGCAACCGGGAACCGCCCGACGAGCGTGAACCTCTCGTCCGAGACTCCCTTGCCGGTCGAGGAGGTGGCAAACTGGCGCCAGTCGATCACGGCGGAGAGCGCGTCGAACCGCCGCTGCAACGTCACGCTGAGAGGAAGGGCGTAGCGCGTTCTTGCGACAAAGAGAACACGGGGCGTCGTCACGTGACCGCCTTCTCGAGTTGTACGACGACGGCACCGAGCACGCGCTCCGTGCTGTAGTCGGCCACCGAGGCGGCCGCGTTCTCCCGCAGGCTCTCTCGGAGAGGCCCTTCGGCGAAGAAACGGTCGATCGCCGCTGCGAGGGCAGCCACATCGCCAACGGGCACGAGCAATCCGTTGAGACCGTCCACGACCACCTCCGACACGCCTCCGGCCCGCGTCGAGATCACGGGAGTGCCGACGGCGAGCGACTCGACAACGCTGTGCGGGAAGTTCTCCCAACTCGACGAG